>JAJZZZ010000109.1 GCA_021797265.1 Thermoplasmata archaeon | reverse complement strand
TCCAGTCTTTGAATTCCTTGGTTGCATTATACACAACATTGAAGAATTCAGGCAGGACCATCTCCGGAACAACTGTTGCAATGGAAAACGTGTTTCCAATAAGCTTCTGTTCGATGCCCAGTGTGACAATTGCGCTTGCCGATGCCTGGTTTATGAAATGCTGCACAAGCGGATTTGAGAAAGCTGTTTCGTATATCATGTCTTTGAGTGATATTTCATTGATCCAGTCCTCCTTTCCTCTGAGCAGTGCAGTTTTGTCGTAGTAAACAGCCCTGATCTCATCCTCAAGAAGATACTTCAGCTCACGGTTCCAACTTGCCCCGAGGTTCTTCAGCACTGGATCGTTGGCGATCTTCATGAACGACGGCGGCACCGAAGTATTAATTTCCACATATTTCAGTGGAACTGCAGCTGAAATCTCCCTGAAAGTGGAAACAAGACCTGAGCTTTTCCCGAGGAACCTTATGGCGAACCTGGTGAAGCCGATCATTTTCTCTTTAAGTACATCTCCGACTTTGTGCTCATCAACAGAGTGGAATCTCATGTAGATGTAGTAATATCCTCCATTGAAGAGTACTCCATCGATTAATACTGAGGGAATTTTGTTCAATGACTTGAAAGCATCAAGAAATGGAGATCCCTTAAGGTCCATTATGAGCATAACAGAATCCGATGTAACCTGCGGGTCGTACTCTTTAAGGGTTTTGTGTATTTCTTCTTCATCCACTCCTTCATTTTCGAAATTGAAAATAGCAAATCCCCCTTCCTTTGTAACCCTGATCCTCAGAATTGACGTAATCCCATTTTCAAGGAGAAACTCTTCAATCCTGGAGCTGGCTGCAAAAGAAAATATGCACTGTCTGTCGAGTATCCCGCTTACTTCTTTGATTATCACAATTAAGTAAAGTATGCCGGGTTGAATATATTTACGGGATAAAATTCAGCTGCTCAACCTCTGGGTTTTCTGGTAAGTTCCCTGATGGTGTTCCAGTCCTGTTCACTCAGGTTTGAGAGAAACCCAAACTGGGCAGCATTTGCAATGGATTCTCCCCCGTCTATGGTAACAGCCTCGCCATTGACAAAGGAAGCGCCATCGCTTATGAGGAAGGTAGCAAGATCAGTAAGTTCATCATGAGTCCCGAATCTCTTGAACGGGATTCTATCAATCATCCTGTCCGACAGATCCTTTGTGGGGGCCAGCCTGGTCCAGGCACCTTCAGTAGGGAAGGCACCCGGTGCAATGGCAACATGCCTTATTCCATATTTGGCCCACTCTGCGGCAAGGGACCTGGTCAGAGCAAGCACTCCACCCTTTGCGGCGGCAGATGGCGCAACATATGCTGATCCTGTGGTTGCATATGTTGTTACTATGTTAAGGACTGTGCCTCCTGACTTGCGCTCTATCCATCTCTTCCCCAGGTCAAGTGTGCAGTAGAATGTTCCGTGGAGGACAATTCCAAGTATGCTGTCCACGGCATTCGGGGAGAGATATTCCATTGGGCTGATGAAGTTGCCAGCCGCGTTGTTGATCAGGGTGTTGAACTGACCCAGCTCATTTTCCAAAGCGTCAACCGCCGTGTGAATCTCTTCAGGTTTTCTGACATCCGCAACGTGGAATGTTGCATTTATTCCTGCTTTCCTGAGGTCTTCAACAGTTCCGGAAAGCCTTTGCTCATTCCGGCTCATAATGCCAATCGAGGCACCAAGTGAACCAAACTTGAAGGCCATAGACCTTCCAAGGCCAGTGGCACCGCCTGTTATGAGAATAGTCCTGTTCTTAAGCAAGTCAGTGGAAAACATGCATGGATAAGCGGTAGAATGCCTAATGAACTTATTTCAACAGTACGTTGCCAAAGCTTTCCTGCCTGTTTATCATGGCCATGAGCCTTGGGGTTGTCAGGAAGAGTATAAGTGCAACAATCATAAGGACTGTTCCGAGAAACATCCACATTATGCTGAACTCACCTCCTGTGGTATCAACGAGGAATCCAGAAAGTGGGGTTCCTACAATAGAACCCAGGCTGATGATGGTCATGCTGGTCCCGCTGTATGTGCCAACACTGCCTTTTGGCGCAATCTCTGATATCAGGGTGACGTAATTGCTGTTCCAGGCCACTGCAGTGAATCCAATGGCAACTGCCATAGCTGAGATTGCATAAATTGAGGCACCGACGTTGGGGAACAGGAAGAGCATAACTCCGGCAAGGGCAGTAATCAGGGTATAGTTCCTGAGCCTGTGGCCGCCAAACATTCTTGAAGTCAGCGATGGCCAAAGTATCCTCCCCAGCACAGATCCAAGGAGAAGAACGATAAAAAGAACTTCAGCAATCAGGATTTCATAATTCAGGCTCGTAACATACAGCACAAAGTAAGTGAAGACGGATTGCTGTCCCCAGGAGAGGAATGCAGTGATTGCGCTTATCACCAGTATTCTCCTGTCCTTTAACACCATCCTGATTGCCCCCTTTGTTTTGTCTTTGCTTGGCTTTTCCATTGAGTTCCTTTTCTCTCCTCTTATTATAATCGCTAAAATTGCAGTGACGAAGAAAAGGAACAGGAATGCAACTCTCAGGGAATAATGCAGGGCCAGCACTGGAAGGGCCAGGGCGGCAAGTATAGTTCCCATGGGGACACCACTCTGCTTAATGCCCATGGGTGAAGAGTGCCGTGGGAAGAAATGGTCCATGATTGTGCTGTTTGTGGCAGGGGTTACCATTCCGTACCCTGCGCCAATAAGGTAGTATGCACCTATGAGAAGGAAGTAAGACGCAGAGAAGTAAGCCAGTATTGAACCAAGTGCCAGCACCCCGTAAGAAATTTTCAGGGTTCTGTGTGGGCCAAGTGAGTCCACAATCAGGCCTGAAAGAAAGGAAACACTCATTGAGCCCAAAAATACGGCGCTTGTGATCAGCCCCACTGATGCCTCATTGAGCAGAAAACCAATTTTAATGAAATGAGAAAGCGGAGCATAGGAAGAATTGGTGAAGTTCCCTATGATCTGCAGTACCATTATCTCTACTAAAAAAAACGTACTGTTTCTGACTTTCTTGGAGCTCTCCGTGGTTGGGTATCATGGTAAAGTGTTTAAATCTAAACCTTCCCGGTACTCTGAAATGGAGCCGGAAATGCACTGGGAGGATAGATGTGTATGCTTTCAGACAAACCTTCTGAAAACAAGCGATCGGAATGCCCTCCAGTGAAATTCCCTTCTGCTTAAGAGAAATATGGCAATGCCATACATGCCTGCAATGGAGCCAAACAGGAAGGGAAGGTACAGGTAAGATACAATGGCCGCGGACATCACATAGAGCATTGGAATGGAAATAATGAATAAACTGAGAACACCGGCTACAGGCAGCTCGCTTCTCACATATTGCTCAGGCAGCATGAAAGCAGCAATGTAAAGACCTATAATCGAAGCCGGAAATGAAAGAGTTACCAGTGTGACGCAGAAAATAAAACCAAGTTTCAGAAAAAGAGGATGCCCCATCACTGCCATGCCGATGAAGGGGATTAGTGTGGGCAAAGTCAGGACAGTAAAAACTGCAGACTTGGAAAGAACATGATTCTGTATGAAACGTATCCCCCCAATTGTGGAACCCAGGAGCCATATTCTTTCCTGGGACAGGGACAGAACAATCAGGTTCCACAAAATTACCCATGTAAAAATGCAAGCATATATCACTGTGGCGTCCCCAGTGGTTCCATTTGTGGATCCAATGGGTGTGCTGAACAGATAAATGAGGAGAAGGGCAAGCACTGTATTGAATGAAATTAGTAAGATCAGTGCCCTCTTTGTGCTTATCCTCGTATATCTTGCCCCTCTGGCACTCATATTGTTCACAAAAGTGGTAAAAGTCAAAGAGAAACCAAGCCTGAAGGAGGTTTTCTCAGGAACTGTCCCAGTGAAGTTCATGGGCTTTGTAACCAGTTCTCTACGTCTTTTCCTGACAAACATGTATGGCACATAACCCTTCCTGGAAACTGAAAAAAGAAGTATGGCAAGAACTCCAAGGAAAACACCTGCAAAGGCCACAGACCCAAAAAAGAACCGGGTCGAGTCAAGGTTTCCCATGGATATGGGGTTGCCCACAAGATTGGTGAAATTAAGCACAGAAATTAAACCTATGGCAAGCAAAGTCCTGTCAGAACCCAGAACCAGTGACAGCATTGCCAGCATGATGAAGATCACGTATAGCAGAAGGGTGCCTAAACCCAAAACTGCACCGGGAACACTGGCCGAAACCAAAAAAAGAATCAGTACCCTGGCAAACAAAAGAATAATTGGCGTCGTGAATATGACAAGAAATAGAAAAATTCCAGAAGTGAGCCTCCATCTTCCAACGCCAGTTATGAGCAGGTTTTCCAAATCTGAGCCAATAAAAAATATCCTGCTGAAAATCAGCGATATAAAAAGGAAAATAGTGATTCCAGCATCAAAGAATACCTTTGAAAGAAATACTTTCGATGCAAATATCTGAATAGATGATTCCGGAGCTCCAAATGTGAGTAACAGTGTGGGTAATAAAAACCAATAAAGCAGAATCAATGCAATGTAACCGGCAAGGGGAACTCTGCTTTTCATAAGAAAAAGCAATATATTCCGGTTATT
>JAJZZZ010000011.1 GCA_021797265.1 Thermoplasmata archaeon | reverse complement strand
GGCACTTTCGGGGCTTTCTGGGTCGTGGCATCCGATTTTGCGTTTCCAAAGATACTCATACCGCTGGCAAGCATCTTCTCAGCCGCCATTGCCATATTCCTCATACTCTTTGTAGCCAGGAATTCCACCATAGTGTTCGCCGAATTCATAAAGAAGAAGGGATGGCTGGACGAGAAGAAGCTGTACACCGGCTATTCACTCTCAACACTGCTCCTTGGCCTGGTGGTGCTGGTCATAATAACCGGGGTAATAGGAGGAAATGGCATTGATATAAGCAAGCTCACGTTCAGTGTATCTGCCTGGGCAGGCAATGCAGCATCCTGGCTTTTCATAATCGGCGCGCTGCTTATTGCAGTTGGCCTGGCCCCGGTGTTCTATGATCTTGCACCCCTGAAGAAGCTGGTTGTTCCATTCACCGTTACTGGCCTCATCATTTCGGTGATTTCTCTGGATCTGTTCAAGCATGGATCACTGCCGCTCCTGGTTGCCGTGCCCATAATACTTGCACTGCTTGTCCCCGTCCTGTACTATATTCCAAATACAGTGAAGCTGGTAACAAACAAGGTATTTTTCATCGCCTGGGCATCGGCAGATATATTTTCGCTTGAATTCATGGTGTACCCCACGGCCTTTGGCGGAAACATAGATGTGAACAGCTTGATTTCAACAGGTCCCATGGCCTCGGCATATGTGGCAATCACGATTGTTGGGCTTGTAATTCTGGCTGTGCTCATTGCATTGTATTCAATAGCTGTGCACAGAAAGTCTGCCATGATCGAAAAAGCAGCTAGTGCACCTTAAAAACCAATTTTTATTTAGGCTAGATAATATTTTTCTTCCTGAGGTTTTACATGGATTTAACTTGCTTGATGGCGGAAACATAAAGAACCTGGATTTTTACGTCACCCAGTTCCAAACTAAATCCAACGCGACAATCAAAGGGTAGTCACCATGGACACTCTGTATTGAACCAGTTTTTCTGGCATCTGTAATCTATCTGCGTAAATCATGATTCGCATTTGCAGGCCTTTCATTATTATTCATTCAAGGATTTTTACAGTCTTGTTTGTTGATCTCAGTCCCCTGATAATTTTTATTCTGGATTGGTCAACGTGGAGATAAGCACATAGCTGTCTTAGGACATCAGCATTGGCCTTGCCATTCTCCCTTGGCTCATTTGTGAAAACAGTAAGTTGATCGCCGTCAGCAATAATATGGCCTTTCCCATGCTTTACTTTGACCTGTACTATCAATCTATTTTCACTTGCTGGATTTGGTACAATCAGATTAATATTGCTTGTATTCCGTGGACATCTTTTCTGCTGTGAAAATATCAAAGCAAAGCTGCAGTAGTGAATTCCGAGACAAGAAAGATATGAGTATTCACGTTTGGTAGTAAAGCGGGTATCTCTTTAGCAAGTGTAGTTATGGCCTCCTGCTCATGCATTGAGTTGGATTTAGTAGAAAGCATATTTTTACCAGTTGGAAAATTGCCTATCAATATTAAAAATAAGTGTCAAATCTTAAGTGTGATTCTCTCAATAATGATGGAAATAAATGAGAAATGAATAAAAGGGAGAAGAATTAGCATGCTAACTCACGGGGATTTACCCCCAAGGGTTCAATCGCGTATCCCTGACCAGTTCATGGAATCAGAACTGGCTAAAAAGAATATGCAAGGGTTGTACAGGATCTCTTCAAAATTAAAGCAATTCATGTACACTATCAATATTTTACAGAGTTTCATATATTACACAAGGGGAATCACAAGCAGGAGCTAATTTATCTGTATCTTACGAGAAGTATGCTCCGACCGGGATTTGGACCCGGGTCGTCGGCTCGAAAGGCCGATATGCTTGGCCGGACTACACCATCGGAGCAGAACAGACCCTAAACCCACATACTTATATGTATTTTTGTAGCCGGTGCGTTTCTTGCAGGTCATGACAACCGGTATCTCAGGATGGCGCAATATCCTCCGAAATTAGCCACTATCCTTCCAGGATCAGTACCTGTTCCTATTATATGCACTCTTGTACCATAGTTTCTGGCATCTTCCAGAAGTTTCCTGCCCTCAGGAGTCCTGAATTTCTCCTCTGATATCATCAGTGTGTCAACGGCACCTGCTTCAAGCGCCTTCAGAACGTCTCCGTAACCATATGTTGCAAGGCCATCTGTCCCAACGTGCCTCAGAAAGCTCTCAACGAGTCTGGAATCTCCTGAAATTCTCAGGTCCTTGAAAATAGCATCGGCCTCGGGAGTATTAAGGAATTCCCAGACAGCGCCAACATCTGATCTGTTGGTGGGGTATGTTACCACCCGGAATCCGGGTCCGCCATATGTTCTGAAGGAGTTGACTATCTTTTCTCTGGTGAATCCTGGCCCAAGGATAATTATGGTGCTCCCCTCCGGAAGCATCCTGCGGCAGGACTCAACAATCTCCCTGTGGAAATCCTGTTCAGAGAAATTACTTTCGTAAGCCTTTCCTGTAAGATGTGAATCGATCTTGCCTATGCTCTGTATCCCATAGGATTTCAGCATAAGAATCCATGCGGTTTCATCATCAGCAGCAATGAAATAGAACTTCTGTGAAAACTTGTTATCCAGGGCTTCGGCAAGTAGTTCCCGCTGCTGTTCCAGCCACTGCTGCTTCTTCAGGTCGAAGTTGTCACCGGGCGATATATTGAATGACTGATGATCTCCAATGATATCCTCCGGGCCTTCCCTGATTGTGCCAAGAACCTTCAGGTTTCCGGAGAAATCCTGGAATTCAACGCTCTCAGCCACTATGGATGCAGTCACAGGCTTTCTTGGGGATTCCTTTGATCTGTTCATGTCCTGCTGCTTCTCCACCCTCCTCAGGGTCGTCATCCTGACCATATCTCCGGGATTTATGAGGTTCTTCAGGTACCATAAATCATCGTCGGAATCCACGTGTACAGTAATCCACTCCGAATCCTTCTTTTCAGTGATCCTCATGAGTCTTTCCCCGCTGCGCCATGGACTATGGACCTGATCTCATTCTTTATTGATGCATAGTGAGTCCCCTCCCAGTAGACCTTTCCACACTGAGTACAAATGTAGACCTTGTTCTGCATCTTCCTTACACCAGGTGGCAGGCCTTCCATAATGGCCGGATCGTCAGTAACCCTTAGCAGTCCGTTGCAGAGTGGACATCTTGTGAAATACAGGGATTCATCAGGAGGGAATCTTGCAACGAATTCCCTGATCTGTTCCTCATACCTGTCAGATTTGATGTACATGGAATTTCTGTACCTTATGGAAAGTTCCCTGTCCCTTGTTATGAGGATCAGATTTTCCCCTGAGCATATATCAATGATTGCATCATCTGCCATGTCAGAGGTTGCATACCCAACATCATACCCCATCAGACGCAACCACCTGCACATCTTCCCCAGCATGCTGTCAGCGAAGAATCTCATTTCAGTAGTCTTTCCATCGCCCTGACATTTCATTGTCGATGCCCATGAGATCCAGAACCCGTGATACAACAAAATTCACCATGTCATCGGCAGTCTTTGGCTTTGTGTAATAGCCTGGCATTGCAGGAGCCACTATGACACCGTTCATTGACAGTTTCAGCATGTTTTCAATGTATATGGAGCTCAGTGGCATCTCTCTGGGCACAATAACCATCCTTCTCCTCTCCTTCATGGATACTGCGGCGATCCGTGTAATTAGGGTGTCAGCCATTCCTGCAGCCATCCTGGCAAGTGTGGTGTTGGAGCAGGGAATTATGACAAAGCTCCTGAACCTGAATGAACCGGAACTCACCGGAGCAGCAAGATCCGAATCATCATAGACATGCTCAGCCATTTTGGTAAAGTCTTCAGCAGCCAGGTCAGTCTCAGCAGACATGACCCTTTTTGCGCCATCGGAGATGACCAGGTGGCGTTCAAAATTCTTCAGCGATTCGAGAAGCCTGACTGCAAGAACAGTACCTGAAGCCCCTGTGACGCCTACAACTATCCTATTGTCTCCCTTCAATGAATATCCATAAAAGATGTATATGGGATATATAAGTGATGGTCTCAGCGCTTTCTGTTGAAGTAGAAGTAAAGCACAAAGGTGGCTGCGAATATCGCCACAATTATTGCCGCATCCCTGTAATCGTCATAAAGGCTGACAACCCTGGGCTTGGACCAAGAAAATCCGGGATAAGCACCGGAATCAAGAGCCTTGATGTTTGACAGGTGGCTGCCTCCACTGGTCACAAGGGATTGCTGGTTTTCAGTCATCTTGAACGCAATGGTGAAGTTCTGGACACTGGGGAAACCAATTGAAGACAGCGCTGTTATAAGGTCCAGCCCATATGGGTTGAGGCCGGTGTATGAAAGATCGAAGACTATGAGGTCCTGCGTTGCGTTTCCACTCCAGTTGTATGTCACGTATGTACTGTTATCTATTATATCCGCAAAGAATGAGTTCCACTCCGTAGTGCTGATTGTATAATGGGTTTCAGTTCCATTTATATAATACGTGGTGGCGGGAAGGCTTGATGGCGGCGGGCTCAGTGTTGGGGTGCTTCCCATGGCGGATATTGGAGCAACGGCCAGCACAAAAATGAATGCCAGGGCCGCAAGTGAAATGGCTGTCTTGTTTTTCATGAAATTTAATCCGAGGCAGATATGAATTTCCGTAAATAAGTTTTTCACTGCATTTCTCCAGACACGGATTCAGTTTCTTCTTCTGGCTGTTAAGGGATCCATGGCATATTTTTGCCCATCAGGATCAGCAAGTATGAGGATTTTCCCGCTGTCAATCATTCTCCTGAGGACAGATTCCATGGTCTTCTTCCTGATTCTGGTGGCTCTGCCTTTCCTCATGATATCACGTATGCTTCCGTTTCTCATTCCAAGTATAAGTTCAGCCGCGGCATCCTCGTCCGCAACATAGGCAATCTGCCTGTATGCAACCAGGGATACGGGAACTATGACTGCCAGTAACTCAGGAATGAAACCAAGAGTGAAAACTGTCGTGGTCGTGCTGTTTCCATGACCGTTAAACTGGACATCAAGTTTCACGGTGTGGTACCCGGGCAGCAGAAATATGTTCACTGACGATCCTCCATAGGGATGCCCGGATACAGTCCATGAGTACCTGAGGTTTTGAAGATCAGTGCCGTGAACAACAGGATGAAATTCTGCAAATCCTGATATTATGCTGTATGCTATTCCTATGCCAGTTATCTGCGGATAGTAAGTGACATTTATTCCTGTGATTTCTGTACGGTTTATGTTTCCGCACAGGTCTGTGACTGTCAGAAAAACGCTGTAATTCCCGTCAGCATGGAAGTGCATTGTTAAATTGCCATAATCTGCTTCTCCAGAATACAGGACAGTGGAATTGCCCATCTTCGCCTCAACGTATGCTGGAACCGCATCCGTAACGGAAAAGGCCAGTGTTGTTATGTTTGTGCCTGAAAGATTCAGGTTCGCAACACTCACCGATATTGCAGGAGGCTGATCATAGCTCATTACCCTGATGGTATCGTTGGCAGAATTGTTCCAGATGTTCCTGGCGTAAAATGTCACATTGTATGTAGAATTTCCGTAAGGTAAAGTGATGTTGCCGTCATGGGCAGAATAAATTACCCATGATTTACCGCTGCTTATGTTCGCCGTGATGGATACCCTGGCGCTGTCCGCATTCATGAAATGCAGTACGGTTGAATTTGTGTAGATGAGAGGGTCCTGGAAAAATGGAACAGCCGGGATTGTGTTGTTCACGCTCCATGACAGGTTACGGTATGAGATCAGGCCACTCTGGCCAGTTGCTTGAATATCCATATGATAGGTGCCGTTCTGGTGGAAGAGATCACTGCCCCGATCAAGGATCGTACTCCAGTTTTTTCCGTCCACACCCCACTTTTGAAGCACAGTTCCGCCATAAATGATGGATGCGGATATCTGTGAGGTGACGTTACTTGTGGCCTTGATTGTCAGGGTGTCATTGCTGGAATCACCATAGAATGAAAGAAACCGGGATCCGGATGTGTTCACACTCAACATGGGCCGGAATGTCTCGATCCCAAAGTTCCTGGAGCCAAGTAAGACGATTTCACCATCAAGAAGCGTTACATTCAGTGACAGGACATAATTCCCGTTTGTCAGATTGAGAGTTGTCCAGTTCCGGTCAAGCTGATATGAGTTATTCCCATGGGCTCCGCGAACATAAAGGTCGTAATGTGAAGCATTCCCAACCCCTCCCCAGTGCACGGTTATGTTGTTCCTGCTGTAGAATGTTCCATTGGTTATGCCTATGGAAGTTCCCCCTGAAATGCCTGTTATGGTGGTGTAGTTGAACCATCTGGAATGCACTATTCCAAAGCTGTCTGTAAAGTTGACCCAGAGTACCAGCTTTCCCGGGTTGGATGATACAAACAGCCCGAAGCTAAGAGAACTTGAGGTGAACGTTCCGCCATTCCACTGCACTCTTGTTGTGCCATTGCCAATAGTTCCTGTTATATTTATGGCAAACCCCTGCGACTGGGAGATATATGTTCTATTGCCTGGATTCACAGATATGACAGGCCTCTGGCTGTCGATGGAAACATCTTCATACACTGAGGATGAATAGCCTGCAATGTTGCTGGCCGTAGCCGTGAGCCGGTATGTCCCGGTGGGAAAAAGGGAGGCATTGATGGCGATGTTGCCGTTACTGGCTGGAAGTCCAGTCCCATCAAGGGTTACATTCAGGCTGTATGTCAGGTTGGATTCCACTGAGTATCCCACGGTTGAATTGTGTGTTATTATGCCCACCGGATCCAGCCTGACGGCTATGCCATCAGGAGAAAGAGGCTCTGAGGTGCTGTAAAATATGTACAGATTATTCCCGGTAGCTACTGCGCCCGCAGAAGCATTGGCATCAAGATAGACACCGGTTATGTTCCGCACGAAAATGTTGCTGAGTATGACAGAATCATGCACCAGGAACTCAGCCTGTCCGGAAGCCATATGCAGTGCAGCCCCTCCACTCCCCGACCAGGTATCAAGGCTTCCATTGATCATAAGCATCCGGCTGTAATTTCCCGATTCAACCCAGAAGGAGTAGTCTCCATCGGTGGTTGCATTTACCAGGACTCCGTATATCCCTTGGGTTTCCCAGATCGCTCCAGTATCCTCAATATTTCCATGGAATGCCTGTCCATGAACCTCAGTCATCTTGAGCGTCTTATTTAGAGTGAAATAACTGGTTTCTCCAGTCGATAGGTTGAGATCAGTTCCGGTGATGCTTCCCTGGGACTGGTTGACAGCCACAACTGAGCTGCTGCTGCCCAGTGAAATATTGTATGATGTGGACGATCCGCTGGTGAAATTTATTGCGACCAGTGAGAAACGGGAAACCATTACGAATCTGCCGCTGAGAAAGAAGATCCCGGTGAAATATGGGAAATGTCCATGCGCAAGTGTGCACGACACCGAAAGATTTGCCAGGTTAACGGCAATCATATCCACTTCAGTGCTGTTCCCATAGGCAATATATTCCATGTTGCCGGATACTTCCGAGACAGACTTTCCTTCCCATAGGGACTGTACCTGAGTGATGATACCTGCAGTCTGGTTAGCGTAATTCCAGTAGGAGATGGAAATGTTGCTGGAAATTGCAACGAACAGGACATCGTTCAGTTCAGGGTCCAGCACCGGTTCAGATGCATTTCCCATGCTGCTGGTCACGTTTCCGGACTGCTGCAACTCGTATGAGTAGTTTCTGGAATGCAGCGGGCTAAAGCCCTCATCATGCCCGGCAACGTAGAGCTCATCCATGGTGATACTGCAGTTGCTCCCGCCCACAAGAAGGCTGAAGTTACCCGGTTGCAATGTACTGTTGACCGATACAACGAGCGGGAAATTTCCCGTTGAGTTGTAGCCACTTTCGGCTGAGAAGAATATTTTGCCGGGATACAGGCTGTTCCACGATAATTCAACTGTCTGGAATGCATCCATTGCTGGATCCTGCCCCAGTTTCTGGATGGTCTTGCCGTAAACGTACTGATTGGAGGCGTCGTTCTTCTCACCCGGGCCAAAAAAGTAGTGGATGATATCGTGGTCCCCCTGCATTACTATCAGGTTGTCGATTGTGGTCAGCAGGTTTTCTGCATCACTCCACGAGTAAGTTATCTTCAGGCTTTCATTGGCTGTCCCGTTGAGATTTACGTAAAAATATTCCGGGCTGGATAGGGGAGCGCTCGTGTTTACGTCGAATCCTGAAACCGGCGCTGCTTTGCCAGCAGCCATATGTGAATAGGAATTGAGCGGGGTATTATTGAAGCTTACCCAGCTTGTGTTGGAGGGATACTGGCCTGATTGCATGGCCGTGAAGTTATAGTAGCCCGGGCTGCTGACGGGAGATTGAATACTTGACCCAGATGAAACATCGGGAATAATTACCAGAATTGGTAAAAGTATACTTAATACTATTATAACCATTAATACCTTTAATGTCATAGATTAATGAATCGCCATTAAGGTATAAGTTATATAAAAAATATACATGAACCACGTGAATTGAACTATTATATGCAGGCAGGCAATGGAGTAATAACATGATCAAGGTAGGAATCAATGGTTATGGTACCATCGGCAGGAGAGTCGCTCAGGCAGTGAGATTGCAGAAGGACATGATTGTTACAGGCATAGTGAAAACCAGGCCGGATTATGTGGCCGAATCAGCCATGCATGATTTCAGGATATTTGCGGCTGATGCAAAATCGCTGGAATCGTTCAACAACTCTTCGCTGAAGGCATCCGGGACGCTGGAAGACCTCATATCTGATTCCGATATAATTGTGGACGCAACTCCTGAAGGAATGGGCAGGAAGAATATTGAAACCTACAGGAAGAATGGACTCAAGGCCATTTTCCAGGGAGGCGAGGATCATGAGATTGCCCAGGCCTCATTCAATGCATACTCAAATTTCATGGACTCATGGGGAAAGGACTATGTGAGGGTTGTTTCATGCAACACCACGGCCCTGGCCAGGACCGTGACATCTGTCCGGAAATCATTTGGAGTGAAGCACGTCAATGCCACCCTCATAAGAAGGGCCACGGACCCCAATGACAGTTCAAAGGGTCCCATAAACGCACTTGAGCCAAGCCTGAAATTTCCTTCTCACCACGCCCCCGATCTGCAGACTGTCATAGGCAATGTTGACGTTGACACCGTGGCCATAAAGGCACCCACCACACTGATGCATGTCCACGTTGTCAGCATCGATCTGGAAAAGCCGGCAGACCAGAAGCAGGTTCTAGCTGAGATGGGAAAGTACAGGCGAATCATGCTGGTGTCCGGAAAATCCGGGCTTACGTCCACAGCACAGATAATGGACATGGCCAGGGAGATGGGCAGATCCAGGTCCGATCTTTATGAAATAGCCGTCTGGAAAGAAAGCGTAAACTTAAAAGGTACGAAACTCAATTACATACAGGCAGTTCATCAGGAAAGCGATGTGGTACCCGAAAATGTGGACGCAATTAGGGCCATGTTCCAGTTAATGGACGGTGAAAAGTCCATTTCTGAGACTGATAAGACGCTGAAAATTGGGAACAGGGTGTAACAATGGTTGAAAGCAAGGAGCAGAAGAAATACACAATAGAGGATTTGCCAGGAGTGGGAGAAGCAACAGCAGAGAAGCTCAGGGAGAATGGATATGACGACGTTATGACCATAGCCGTTGCATCCCCCAAGGACCTTTCGGATGTTGCGGGCATCGCTGAGGGAAATGCATCAAAGATAATAGCCGCTGCCAGGAAATATGCGGATGTTGGCAATTTCGAGACCGGCGAGGAGATACTTGAGCGCAGGAGGGAAGTGAAGAAGCTCACCACTGGAAGCAAGAATCTTGACAACCTCCTGGGTGGTGGATTTGAGACACAGTCAATAACTGAATTCTTCGGTGAGTTCGGATCAGGCAAGACCCAGATCATGCACCAGGCGGCCGTGAATGCAACGATGCCTGTGGAAAACGGTGGCTTCGATTCAGATGTCCTGATCATAGACACTGAGAACACATTCAGGCCTGAGAGAATCATACAGATGTCCAAGTTCAGGGGACTTGACCCGGATAAGGTCCTGAAGCGCATCCACGTGGCAAGGGCCTACAACTCGCATCACCAGATACTCCTGGCTGAGAGGGCATCGGAACTTGCCAAGGAATTTCCAATCAAGCTTCTCATAGTGGATTCACTGACATCACATTTCAGGTCGGAGTACATGGGAAGAGGCTCACTGGCGGAGAGGCAGCAGCTTCTCAACAGGCATATGCACGACCTCCTGAAGTTCGGCACCATATACAACGCCGTTATAACGGTGACAAACCAGGTATCGGCCAGGCCGGATGTTTTCTTTGGTGATCCAACTGCGCCAATTGGCGGAAATGTTGTGGGTCACACCGCAACTTTCAGGATATATCTCAGGAAGAGTAAGGGGGGCAAGAGAATTGCCAGACTCATCGATTCGCCCTATCTTCCTGAAGGGGAGACAGTGATCCAGATCTCCGAGGACGGAGTAATAGATGGAGTGTAAATAAGACTGGAAAATGTGGAAATACATAAACGACAACTTTGCAAGGTACCCTTCACAGATAAAGGTGCTGAGAAAGTTGATCTCGCTTGGCCTATCCGTGAGGAAAGATCATGAGAACATGCCCAGGGTTTACTGCGGCGATGTGGAGGTCAAAGCTTCTGCCATAGCTCAGGCGCTGGGCGTTGACAGGAGGGCTGTCATTGAGATACTGGGCAAGATAATCAGCGATCCTGAGCTTTCCAATTTTTACTCACAGCTGAAGCCTATCCCTGATTTCTCGATGGTCAGCTCAAGACTGGGCATGGGAGTGATCCAGATAGTTCCAACTTCCGCTACACAGCCCGGCATAATTTCAGGGGTTTCACAGGTAATTGCCAGGGAGAACATCAGCATACGGCAGGTCATAGTGGACGATCCGGAGCTTGTGGACAGCCCAAGGGCAACCATAGTCACGGACAGCCCAATCCCGGGGCACCTCCTGTCTGACCTGAAGAAGATTCCCGGCGTTGAAGCTGTGGTAATACTCTAGGAATACTCCAGGAAATCCAGGATATTTCCGCCGTACATAATGTCAATCAGCGCATCAATCCTGTCCTTAACCTCACCTACTGAACCGGCAACAACATTCACATGGCCAACTTTCCTTCTCTTCTTGGCGTTGTCTTTTCCGTACCAGTAGATCTGGGTTCCCGGTATTTCAAGAATCCTGTTCTTCAGTTCTTCGCTTATCTGTCTTCCTATTATATTCAATATGCCGGATGCAGACAGTAATTCCGGTTCCGGTACAGGAAGCCCTGCTATTGCTCTGATATGCTGTTCGAACTGAGATATGGAGGACCCCAGCAGAGTGTGGTGTCCGGAATTGTGGACTCTTGGTGAGAATTCATTGATCATGGGCTTCCCGTCCCTGATGAAGAATTCGATTCCCATGACGCCAGTGTAATCAAGCTTCTCAAGTAGCTTCCTGGCAATCTCTTTCATGCCGGTATCAGGAAATGGGGCTATGTTGTAGACAAGCATCCCCCTCATGTTAACGTTCAGGGAAGTCGTATGGAAGGCCATCTTCCCATGGATGTCCCTGGATGCTATGATGGAGGCTTCCTGGCTGAAGTCCACGAATTCCTCCAGCACATATTTGCCCTGTGGCATGTCTCCGGGAATCCTGCCGGGAGATATGGGATACTGGCCCTTGCCGTCATATCCACCCATGGCAGACTTTGCTATTGATCGGTCAAACTCCTTGGAAGCTTTCCCGAGTTCCTCAAGGCTATTCACAACAGTGAAGGGCGCCACCGGCAGGCCCGCATCTCGCAGGAATTCCTTTTCTAGGGACCGGTCCCTCTTGAGCCTTATGGGGAGCATCCCCGGCCTCAGTTTTCCCATGGAATCAGCATAATCAAGAACCCTGTCGTCAACATGCTCGAACTCGTATGTCACGACGTCTGATGAATCAACAAATTCCCTGTACTGATGGTAGGTGAAGCCATGATCCGAGATGCGCACGCCCGGCTTTGAGAAATCTGAATCAATGCTGTTGAATCCGTATCCCAGCTTCCGCCCTTCAAGTATCATCATCCAGCCCAGCTGACCGCCGCCGATTATGCCTATGTTCATTCCAGCTTTTCACCCATGACCTTCTGTGTCTGGTTCTCCATGAACTTCCTTACCTTCTCAGCAACTTCAGGATACTTTATGCCTAGAATCCTTGCAGCCAGCAGTGCCGCATTCCTTGATCCGCCTATTGCCACGGTTGCCACGGGAATTCCGGCAGGCATCTGCACTATTGACAGGAGTGAATCCATGCCGTTCAGGCTCCTTGTCTGAATGGGGACGCCTATTACCGGCAGTGGAGTGAGCGCTGCGGTCATGCCGGGAAGATGTGCAGAACCGCCGGCTCCAGCTATGATGACCTCAATCCCTCTGGACTGGGCACTCCTGGCATATTCATACATAAGATCAGGTGTCCTGTGCGCAGAAACTATCCTGTATTCGACCTCAATTCCCAGTTCGCCCAGGACGGTTATGGCATCCCTCATGTGATCAAAATCGCTGCTGCTGCCCATGATTACTCCAACTTTTGCCATGCTTAGAAATTTGCAGATGGTATAAAAGGGATTGCAGATTCCATCACAGCGGGTTCAGCCATCAGAGAGATTGGTTTGAGTTTCCGGCCAGTTCCAGCACTTCCTCCGCGGTCATGACATGGTGAGATGTGGCCTTCCGTATCCTGTTCATGATTGCCAGGCCGTATCCATTTTCCGGGAATGGATGAATCACGGCCATGTTAAAATCGCTCCGGTCAAGCTCCCTGAAAGCAGAGAACAGGTTGTGTCCGACCTGCCTGAGGTCATTCATGCTCCCAAGCCTGAGGCACTGATCATCGCTGCATGCCTCATCAGCGCCCATTGCAAGGATTCCCAGATGGTCAATGTCAAGATTCACAAGCCGCCTGAAATCCTCCATGCTGCTCATGAGGAAGAATGGCTTTTCGGGCGCGTAGTGCCTGTACTTCATGCCAGGTGTTATGGCCACATTGCTATCCACAGTACCCCTTGCCGCATCGGATATTTCAATGCTCCCGAAAACCTCCTGCAGGCTCTCAACAGTCGTTGATCCCGCCCTGAGCAGCCTTGGAGGCGTCGTGGTGAGATCAAGTATTGTGGATTCCACCCCGAAGCTGGTCTTCCCTGAATCGTAAATGAGATCAACCCTTCCGGACATTTCCAGGACGGCATCCTGTGAATCCGTTATACTGGGCCTGGTGGACAGGTTTGCGCTGGGGGCCGCTATGGGCACGCCTGAGGCAGATATAAGTTCCAGCGCCAGCCTGTTGTCCGGCATCCTCACAGCAACAGTCGGCTGTCCTGCGGATACGGCGGCGGGAACAACATCGGTCTTCTCTAGCAGCACAGTGAGGGGTCCGGGCCAGAAGTGTGCCAGCCTCTGCCTGACACTGGAATCCGGAAGAACCGCTATGCCATCAAGCATCTCAAGGGCGGATATATGAAGTATGAGCGGGTTGTCCGCAGGCCTGTTCTTGGCTGTAAATATCTTCAGGCATGCGTCCTGGTCAAGGCCGTTGGCACCCAGCCCATATACAGTTTCAGTGGGGAAGATCACAGTGCCTCCGGCAAGAATTACCGCTGCACCTGACTTAACAGCCTGCGGATCAGGGTTATCCTGGTCGACCTTAATTATGCGGGTTTGGGATGGCATCAGGGGCAGATGATTCTCCGGCATATTACCTTGACCATTCAATAATGATTCCATGGCAAATAAGGAAATAAAGCAACAGGCACCCTGCATTGCAGCTGTTACAGTGCACGGCAAAGAAACTGCAAAGGTTAAACTATGAAGAGGGGCATGTTGACCCATGACAACGGTAGCAGAACTGATAATAGATGCCCTTGTGAAATCCGGAGTGAAGAGGATATACGGATTGCCAGGGGATTCCCTGAATCCCCTCATGGATGCCATAAGAAGGAACACAGCCATTGAGTTCATACAGGTCAGGCACGAGGAGGGCGCTGCTCTGGCTGCATCATTTGAAGCGAAGTATACGGGTGACATTGCAGTATGCATGGGCACTTCCGGACCCGGCTCAATACATCTTCTCAACGGACTTTATGATGCAAAGATGGAGGCCTCTCCGGTTCTTGCACTGACTGGCCAGATAGAGACTGACCTCATTGGGACAGATTATTTCCAGGAGGTTGACATGATGCATCTGTACAGCGATGTTTCTGTATTCCAGGCAAGAATAATAAATCCCGATTCCGCGGGACGTCTGGTGAAAAGAGCCATATTCGAGGCACGCGCACATCCTGGCGTGGCTCACCTTGATCTTCCCGTGGACATACTGAGATCCCAGGCAAAACTGCACGATGACTATGGCATGACAGAGAGGCCCGCAGTCACCATGGAACCTGATCTGGCGGACATAGGGAAAGCAATCGACCAGAGCCAGCGTCCTGTAATAATGTACGGCCGTGGAGCAGCTGGATGTGCGGATGGCCTCAAGGATCTATCAACAAGGATCGGGGCACCTCTCATATACGCGCTGAATGGCAAGGGGATACTTTCTGACATGGACCCACGTGTTATGGGGGGACTGGGGCTTCTGGGGACCAAACCTTCAGTTGCTGCCATGAAGAAGGCCGACCTGGTTATACTCATAGGCACATCCTTCCCCTATGTGCAGTTCCTTCCGGATGGCGTTAAGTTCATACAGGTGGATTCAAACCCTCTTAAGATTGGCAAGAGGGTCAAGCCGGATCTTTACTCTGTATGCCATGCCGATGTATTCCTGAAAAAATTGAAGGTTCAGGACAAGCAGAAGAAATACTACGATGGTCTGTCCCAGGAGAAGGAGAAATGGCTGGAAAGCCTGAAGGCCATCGAGGACGGCGCGACAGATCCCATAAAGCCTGAGGCCGTTGTTTCTGCGGTTTCCAGCAAGCTTGAGGACAATGCAGTCATTGTTGCAGACACAGGCAATGTAACTGTCTGGGCAGCACGTAATCTCAGGCTTAAGGAGGGACACAGGTTCCTGTTCTCATCGTGGCTGGGAACAATGGGGGCAGGGGTTCCAGGCGCAATAGGCGCATCATTTGCCTCTGGAAGACCCGTGCTGGCCATAGTGGGAGACGGTAGTTTCGCCATGACCATGATGGAACTCATAACCGCAAGGAAGTATTCAAGGCCTGTGAAATACATAGTTTTCAACAACTCAAAGCTTGGCATGATCAAGTTTGAGGAAGAGGTCATGGGTTACCCGGAATTCGGGGTGGATCTCTACAACCCTGATTTCGAGGCCCTTGCGAAGAGCATTGAAATCGAGGCCTTCACTGCCAGGAAAGCTTCCGACCTTGACGGTGCCCTGACAGAACTCATGGCAGCAAAGGGTCCTGCAGTGCTGAATGTTTTCGTGGATTCCGACGAGAGGCCCATGCCGCCAAAAATAAACCTGGAGCAGGCAAAGGGATACGTGACTTCAATACTCAGGGAGAAATTCAGCGGAATCTGATTTTTATGGACTGAACCTCCCGAATCATTTATTAATTCAAAGATACTTTGCAGAATTGCATGAAAATAGAAAAATACGACATCGAACTCAACATAGACTTCAGAAAACTTGAATATACCGGGGTGGAGAAGATCACCCTGGCAGGAGAGGGCGACACGTTTTTCCTCAATTCCGTGGGAATTGACATACATGAGATGTCTTCCGGCGGAAAACCCATCAAATTCACAATCAACAGCAAGGATGAAACGGTGAATACCGATCATAAACTGGGCCGGACTGAAACCATTGAGGTGAAATTCTCAGCCAAAGTCGGTGAGACCCTCATGGGCCTGTATGTGGCCAAATACGGAAATGACCACATGATCACCACACAGTTTGAATCCACAGGCGCCAGGCAGGCATTTCCCTGTGTTGACCATCCAGATTACAAAGCCGTATTTTCCTTGAAACTTGTCATTGACAACGATCTGGAGGCCATATCAAACATGCCGGTGGCTTCCACTGAGAAGGTGGGAGGCAGGAAAAAAGTTACGTTCAGCGACACCCCAAGAATGTCCACGTACCTGCTGTACATAGGCGTTGGGAAATTTGACAGCATTCACAGGAAGATGGGGCATATTGACGGATATCTCACGGCGCCCAAGGGAAGGCTCCTGAGCAATGATTTTCCCCTTGTGGAGGCAGAGCATGTCATTGCCAAGTACGAGGATTACTTCGGGATCAAGTATGCACTTCCAAAGCTCCACCTGATTTCAGTGCCGGAGTTCGGAGCAGGCGCAATGGAGAACTGGGGG
The DNA here is from genome assembly GCA_021797265.1 of Thermoplasmata archaeon. The sequence continues at coordinate 2,526 of JAJZZZ010000011.1, read as the reverse complement.
GCCATCACTTTCAGGGAGCTGGTCATACTGGTGAACGAGAAAACAAGTGCCTCGGTGAGGCACCGCGTGTCAGAGGTTGTTGCCCACGAGCTGGCGCACCAGTGGTTCGGGGATCTTGTAACCATGGAGTGGTGGAACGATCTCTGGCTCAACGAGAGCTTTGCCACCTTCATGTCATTCAAGATGGTGGACGAACTCCACAAGGACTGGTACATGTGGGGAGACTTCTTCATGACGGAAACGGCGGGTGCACTCAATGGCGATTCCCTCCAGAACTCACACCCCATAGAGGCTGAGGTGAAGACCCCCGACGACATAGCCCAGATATTCGACGAGATAAGCTACGGCAAGGGCGCAAGCATACTCAGGATGATAGAGGGGTATGCCGGCACTGACAACTTCAGGAACGGCATAAGGAAATACCTCAAGGATCATGAATACGGCAATGCCAGGGGATCAGATCTCTGGGGATCAATAGAAAAGGCATCAGGCATGCCTGTGTCAAGGATAATGGAGGCATGGATAAAGCGCATGGGCTATCCAGTGGTACGGGTCACAAGGAATGGCGGCAAAATCAGGCTGGAACAGAAGAGGTTCCTCATGCTTGGAAAAGCCGGGACAGAGAAATGGCCGGTGCCGCTCACTGTGGTGAGAGATTCAGGAGTGGAATCATTGCTCATGGAATCCCAGTCAATGGATATTGATGCCACAGGGTTCATCAAGCTCAATTCAAGGAACACCGGCTTTTACCGTGTAATCTACGATGAGGTCTCAATGGAATCCCTCCGGCGCAACTTCAGCAAGCTTGACTACATGGACGTGCTGGGGCTGCTGACTGACAGCTACGCATTCCTCAAGGCTGGGGAGATAAATCTTGACCGCTACCTGTCAGATCTGGCAATTTTCATGGGAAACACACATCCCACCGTGGCCCACGAGATAAGCGGCGAACTCATGACACTGCACCTTGTTATGCCGCAGGAGGAAAAGATCACAAAGATTGCCAGGGATTACCTCCGCAGGCAGGCAGATTCAATTGGAAAGTACAGGAAGGGTGAGCCGGATTCCACTTCTGTCCTGAGAGAATCGGTCACAATGGCACTTGCCCTTGTGGATAACGGTTATGCGTCTGAAATGTCCGCTCTCTTCAGCAAATTCCCCGATGTTGATTCAGACCTGAAATCTGCAGTGGCCATTTCATACGCCCTTGTGTCCAACGACTTCCAGGGACTGCTTTCTACCCTCAAATCATCAGATTCAGACGAGGACCGCCTGAAAATCCTCATGGGTCTGGCTTTCCTCAAGGGTAATGAGAACCTTGGGAAGTATCTTGAACTCGTGAAGAGCGGCCAGGTGAAGAAGCAGGATGTCATGAGGGTGTACATCTACATGGCAATGAACCCGGAAGCAAGGGAAGCCGTGTTCCAGAACCTCGAAGATGCCGTGGCCATTGTGGAGAAATATTTCGAGGGCACAGGTTACACGGGCTCCATGCTTGAAAGCGTTGTGCCATTCGTGGGCCTGGGCCGTGAGGAACAGATAAAGAGGAAGCTGGAATCACTGGAGAAGCCCTCATTTGCCAAGGGCGTGAAGAAGAGCCTGGAATCCCTTGAGATATATTCACGCCTTGTGAAGGGAAAGGGGCAGTGAATGAACCGCCCCGAGAAAGCGGATCCAAACACCGGCCTCATGATAGAGAACTATTCAATCAGCCTGTCCATAGACAGTGGCAGGCACACATACCGGGGAACTGAGGAAATACGCTTCAGGTCGTCCAGTGAAAGGCTGGTACTGGACAGCGTGGACCTCTCCATAACAGATGCGGATCTTGACGGCAGGGCGGTGAAGCCCATAGATGCAAGGGAAAGCCAGACGGTCGTGTTCAACTGCACACCAGGCAAGGACTCAGTGCTGAAGATAAACTTCAACGGCGCCATCCCCCGGCTCCTGACAGGCTTCTACCTGGCAAAATACGGAAACGCCGATGTCTTCACCACGCAGTTTGAATCCAATGGCGCAAGACGGGCATTCCCATGCGTCGACCATCCCTTCTACAAGGCAACCTTTGATCTTTCACTGGATATTGATAAGGATCTTGATGCCATATCCAACATGCCCGCCAAGTCCGTGACCGAGAGCGGAGGAAGGAAGGTTGTTGTTTTCCATAGAACACCCAGGATGTCCACTTACCTGCTGTACATGGGTGTGGGGAAGTTTGATTCCAGATCGGTCAGGCATGGCAGTACCGAGATTATCCTGGCAGCACCGCATGGAGGGCTCACCTCATCAGACTTTCCGGTTGAAATCGCAGGGAAGGTGCTGGATCTCTATGGCGAGTACTTCGGGATACCCTACATGCTGCCAAAGCTCCACCTGATTTCAGTGCCTGAGTTCGGGGCGGGCGCAATGGAGAACTGGGGCGCAATAACATTCAGGGAGATATATCTGTCCATAGATGATTCAACAGGATCATCCAACTACAAGAGCATCGCAGAAGTCATAGCCCACGAGCTGGCGCACCAGTGG
>JAJZZZ010000108.1 GCA_021797265.1 Thermoplasmata archaeon | reverse complement strand
ATAGGTCTTGATTCCATGATATAATGTTAATATTGCCAGCAGAGCCATTGTAAAACTATCACATACATGACAGCTCCTTAAAAATGATTATACTGTCTATAAAAAATCTATAAATTAATGGAAACACCGGATCAGGCGATGTAAGAAAATGATCTTCCGAATCCCATTATAACTGAAATTACCGTCGCAATAAGTGCAACTGCTATGATTCCCATTACTATATAGTCTGTTCTGTTCCTTTCTATGGGGGTCAGGTATGTTCTGGATCCATAGGCTCTGAATGCCCTTGTATCGGCTGATATCGCGGTTGTCTTGGCTCCTCTGAACAGGTGAACCATTACAGGTATCAGACTCATGAAAGCTGCCAGAAGTACATAATAAGGGTAAAAAATTCTAGGTGCCTTTGATCCCAAACCTCTCAGGAGCTGGTTTTTGACTGCCAGATCAAGCGACTCAAATATCCTTGGAACGCTTCTCATAGCAACAACAATCGCAAATGTTATTGTTACTGGAACCTTGAACTTATCAAGAGCTTTCAATATATTGGATGGAGTTGTTGTCATTACTAGAATGAGGGATGATAGTGCCACAGCAGTGAACCTCATTGAAATCTGGAAACCATAGAGCACTGACTGAAGGGTAAGGTAGTGTTCATATCCCATAATTCCAAAAGCAGAAGGCCAGGCCCAGAGGATATTGAAACCATGAAGGCCCGCACTCCGCAGGATATATTCAGGAGTAAAGGGAGCGTAACCCCATGTTACTCCAACCACAGTGGCTATGGTCAGATAGAGGCCAAGGAGGAACTTCCTCCGCGGATTAAGGAGTGTAAGATAACTTCCAAGCATGAGAGCTGTCAGTATCAGGCCTATCCACCAGACAGATACTGCACTTATTATCATTACCGAAACAGATAGAAGAATCTTGGTAACAGGATTAAGCCTGTAGAAGAATGAGGTGTTTGTCTCGTATCTGGTTATCTCCTTGAATCCGGATAACCCCACTGCCCATATTATCAGGTAAAGTGGCAGGGACACCCCAAAAATGAAGAGGAAAATGCTTACAGGCCACTCAATAAAAGGATTCATTTACTTCACCTCCAAAAAAATCCTCCGGTGGCCTAACTCCAAAATTGGCTGAGATCTGAAATATATCTCCCGGAATCCCATAGGCGGCCACAGAACCTTCATTTATAAGCACCAGTCTTTCAAAGTGCCGCAGCACTAAGTTGGCGTCGTGGGTGACCGCTACAACAGTGATTCCACTATCTTTCATAATTCTGAAGTCCTTTGCAAGCATTTCCTTATGATAGAAGTCCTGTCCTGAGGTAGGCTCATCAAGAAGCACGATTTTTGGCCCGGATGCAATTACAGAAGCTATGGCAACCCTCCTCCTCTGCCCGAAGCTCAGTGATAGTGGATCCATATCCCTCTGTTCCTGAAGGCTGAAGTCAGACAGAATACTTTCAAGTTTATCCAGCATATCTGGCGTTTTTCTAGCCTTCAATGAATAAAGGATTTCCTTCTCCACGGTATTCCTTACCAGGCCTGTATCGAAAGTCTGCGGCAGGTATCCAACATATCGACCCAGGATTCCAGGTTTAACTTTTGTAATTCTCTCTCCTTTTATAGTAAGAGAAATATCGGATTCAAGATTATTTTCAAGCGTGCCTGTGATAGCTTTCAGTATGGTGCTCTTTCCTGCACCGTTTTTTCCCATTATGGCAAGAAGGCACTTCTCCGGGAACTGCACTGTTGTATTCACAATCGGCTTTCTATTGTAGGAAACAGCTATGTCCGCAGAGAGTGCAATAGGCATGGTTTCAACAAGAAACTGTGAACCATCAAATGTTCTGCGTTTCGATGGGTATGGATCATAACTGTTATTCCTGGCAAGAAATCTTGATGGGACTTCGATTCCATTAGCAATCAGCAATGGAACGTATTTGGAAAATTCAGATTTGGGAAAATCAGCTTCAATCCTTCCGTTATTTATGAGAATAATTCTGTCAGCATAGGTCAGAACCCTGTCAACCTTGTGTTCAATGATTATGATGGTCTTCTTTCCTTTGAGGCGGCTTATTGAATCAAATATAAGATTTGTACCCTCCTGGTCAATGTTGGAAGTTGGCTCATCCAGCAGGAGAATCTCAGGCTCCATAGCAAGTACAGAGGCAAGAGCAACTCTCTGCAATTCCCCCCCGGAAAGGCTATAGGTGTCTCGTCCCAGTATTTCAGAAATCCCTGTGTGTTCAATTGCCTCAGACAATCTCCTTTTGATCTCATCAGGATCAAGCATCAGATTCTCAGGGCCAAATGCAATTTCCTCATCCACTCCATAATTAAGAACCTGCATTTCAGGGTCCTGCAGGAGCGTCCCAACAGACTTGGAAATCTCAGATATCTTCATCTCTGAACAGCTCCTGCCTTTTACTTTGATCCCAGAAACCTCTGCCGGGAACAGATGGGGAACAACTCCATTTATGCAGTTCAGAAAACTGCTTTTTCCCGATCCGGATTTTCCAACCACAAGAACAAACTGTCCCTCAGGGATATCCAGCCTCTCTATGGTAAGGGTGGGAGTGTCAGAGTTCTCATATATCAGGCAAAGATCTCTGATCTCTATTGAATTCATTTTAATTCGCCCCTCAGAGCACCCTCGCAACCCTGTTTGCCGCCAGGGCTGCCAGTATGCCCAGTATAACATCTCCGGGAATTGAGGCCACAAGTCCGAAAATTATCTTCTGCCAGTTAACAACAGCACCATACAGCAGTGGCTTGAAGAATGCTGAATAGAATATTGGGTCCGGAAATGCCCACATTAACCCCACAATTCCGCCTTCAACTGCTGCCAGAATCAACGCAAGGTTCCGACCACTGAGCCCAAACAGATTCATAGAAGCACTGTCTCCTTTCGATGTGGTTGTACCGGCCTTTCTGTCTGTAAGCCTTTTTTTCTGTGACTGGTATCCCAGGCCAAAGAGGTGCTTGCCAGTAATGGCTATCATTATATCAAGGAACAGACCATAGGTAAGTGTTTCATACATGGTGAAGATGGGTTCTCCAGAGAACCCGTAGTGAAGTATATCACTGAGAAGATTGAATATTGCAAGGCTCAGCATTCCTGTTCCAACCTTCCTTGTTATTGTTGCCACAACAAGAAGTATGAACAGCCTTCCCCAGAAAGCAAAGTCTATGAAAGATGTAAGTCCTGATGGTACGGCCCTGTTGAGGAATGATCCAATGTAGAATTCCCAGACATTTGCGAGGGCCGCTCCAATTCCTATGTATACATAGTCAAGAGTGGTAAATTTTCTTGTAGCTCCGGTTCTCTTTCCCCATAAAAATATAAAGGAGAGAACCACGGCAAAGTATATTATTACAACCCAGTAAGGTATCATACCGGGCTCAGACAGATAACCACCTATTCCGTTAAATCCCATTTCTTTCAGAGGATGTAGGAATAGGAATTATTATTAGTTAATGATTATAAAATATATATTTCCACATACTATATATTGTGATATTGAAAGTACATAGATAACATAGTAATAGAATCAGAAATTAGCAGGAATATGGAAACCGGTGCAAAATTTATCAATTTACCCGGGTGTGTTGACTGGACTAAGGTCCGGCTTGCAATGTTTGATCTGGATGACACGCTCTTTGAGTACAGATTGGCAACTATGAATGGAATAATTGAAATGAAATCCGAAATAGAGGAGGCAAACTCTATAGATCCCATAGTATTTGATCTTCTTCTCGGATACCAGCTTTCCGAATTTCTCCCAAGGATACTGACTGGAGAAATACCGGGGGAGAAAGAAAGAAACATGAGGATAAGGATGGTGCTTTCAAAGCTGGGAATAACAAAATCAGACGCGGATATTAAGAGGTATGAAAATGCGTTCGAAAGGGGTTTCTGGAAGCACAGAAAAATGATAGAAGGGGCCAGTGAACTGATAAACTATCTGGAGGAGAACGGCATTGAAATAGCACTTATTTCCAATGGCAATCCGGATATTCAAAAGAGGACGCTGGAAGATCAGGGTCTGGGTCACCTGATGGGCAGTCTTCTTCTTCCAGAGTCTCCGGAAGAGCTAAAACCTTCACCACTGATGTTCAGAAAAGCACTTGCAAGATATGGGATTCACAAAGAAGAGGCGGTAATGATTGGGGACAACTGGATGCATGATGTACTTGGATCACTGAATGCAGGTATTATTCCAGTATGGATAAACAGAAACGGCATAAAGTTCAGGAACTACATGGGCGTTCAGGAGTTCGAAAATATTAAGGGCCTTCTAAATTTCATAAGAGGTGAGATGAATGAAGCTTGATGTCAGGGAGCGTTATACAGAGATGAGTTCTTTCAATGGCGAAATGGAAAAAGTGAGGCCGATGTATGGAAAGGCCTCCATCGCAGATATTCCCGAAATAACTGAAAGAGTGCTGGGAATGAAAAGAGCAGGAGGAAAATCACCAATCGCAGGAGCTGATTTTCCAGAGGTAGATCAGCAGATTTTCTTCTTCCTGGATGGTTTCGGATATCACACACTCCAGTGGTCTCTGGAAAGCTTCAATCTTAAATCTACAGAGGAATTCCTGAAGAATGCGTCTCTTGATATCATAAGCAGCACATTCCCATCCACGACCTCAACTGCAA
>JAJZZZ010000107.1 GCA_021797265.1 Thermoplasmata archaeon | reverse complement strand
GTGGCAAATGACAGCAAAAGCATTGGTGAGGTAGTGGTACGGGCTCCATGGCTTACGTCCGAATATTTCAACGACCCGGAGAACACCAAAAAGCTCTGGAAAAACGACTGGCTGAATACCGGTGACCTAGCCGTCGTTGACGATCATGGTTATATAAATATAGTGGACAGGGAGAAGGATGCTGTCAAGTCTGGAGGTGAATTTATCCCCACGCTTATACTCGAAGATGTAATCAGCACATATCCCGGAGTCGCAGAAGTGGCGGTTGTTGCAAGAAGGGATGAGAAATGGGGAGAAAGGCCTGTGGCCTTCATTTCAGGCCTTAAAGAGCTGAACAAAGAGGCATTGAGAGAGCACCTTATGAACTATGTCCACTCAGGGAGAATTTCCAAATTCTGGATACCGGACGATTTCTTCCAGATCGAGTCCTTCAATAAGACAAGTACAGGGAAAATTGATAAGAGATCATTGAGGGCAAGGCTTTCATCATGAGGTTTGAACTGCCCTCACCACCTCCTTTATCCCTTCATCAATCGGTATAAAGGAATCAAGAAGTGGCCTGGCTGCGTGAAGGTCCTCAGCTTCAGGGAGAATATAAGGTTTCAATTCAGTTGAAATTTTCCTGCCTGTAATACTTTCAATCTTCCTTAGTAGCTCCAATACGGAGGTTCCTGTACCTGTACCAACCTCCAGTTCCCTTTCTGTGTATCTTCCCATAATTGTGTTCAGGATGATTCTGGAAACATCCCTAACATGAATGAAATCTCTTCTATGGCTTCCATCTCCGTAAATTATTGCAGTAGAGCCATCAACTGCAGCCTTTGAGAACAGATAAACCGCTCCTTTCCTGCTGGTTGGCCCATAAACATTGTAAAACTTAAGAATATATGAAACAGTGCCGAACAGTTTACTGTAAAGGTTTAACCATTCAACTATCTGTTTTTTTGAGAGAGAGTATGGGTTCGTGGCCTCCATGACTGAACCGGAGGTGGGAAATATCATTACTGAGCCATCAATCCTGGCTTTTTCTATCAGTTTCATGGAAAGCCCCATGTTGTCCTCATAATATTCATATGGTTTTTCAAGGGATTTCCTTATAAGGGTTCTTGCAGCCAGGTGAACTATAAAATCATATGATTCGGATGGAAAAGGATCTCCAAGATCAAGGCCGTTTACACTTAGCCCTGATTCTTTAAGATCAGCGTATACCTGAGTACCAATAAACCCCTTATGACCAGTAACAAGAACTTTCATTGTTTTCATTAGATTATGTTAAATGATCTATTAATTTTAATCTCAATTTCTTGGTTCCAGAGCATGTAAAACAAGGAAAAAATGAAAGAATGCACCAAAACTCTTTAATAATGAGTAAATATGGAAAACAGACTTGATACTATTCACGCTTTACCTGATTCTGGCTGCGCTGACAATTACGTCGCTGCTTTACTTTCTTGTAAACGCCATAATCTCATGGAAATATTCCAAGCCGGCAGAAAAGGTTGAATCCAGGCCGGAAGATATAACCATCCTTGTTCCTGTATATAATGAGGACCCGGAAATTTTTAACGAGTGCATGCAGGCTGCAAAGAATCAGGAATGCAGTGTGATTGTTGTCGGGGACTCATGCGATGAGCCATATAGAAGTATTGCGGAAAAGCATGGTGCACAGTTTATTCTTCAGGATTTAAGGGGAGGACAGAAAAAGGCAATTGAAAGAGGCATGCATGAAGTAACAACCCCATTTACTTTGCTTATAGACAGCGATACAATTCTTCCAGATGGGGCAGCAGTGGCAATGGCATCAAACTTCAGGCCAGATGTAGGTGGAGTAGGCCCAAATCTGGTTGTGAAAAACACCGGTCAGCCGCAGGCTTACGGTGCAGAATTCATAGAAAGATCAAGAGAGGTTGTTTACAGGGCCATGTCTGTCCATAATGCTGTGTTGCACCTTGATGGAGCCTGCATAATGTACAGGACAGAGATAATCAAACCACTCATCCTTTCCGGGGAATTTGCTAATCTGAAGGTTGCAGGCAAGCACACGATGCTTGGGGAGGACTGGCAGCTTGCAATGCATACGATCCAGAGTGGATACAAGCTTGTGAAGGATTATGATGTCAAGGTAATAACATACCCTCAGAAAACAATGAAGAAGTTCTTTCTTCAGAATATAAGGTGGTCCAGGTCAGAGTGGATCAGATTCGGCAGGGAACTTAAAACAGGCAATGTGTTCAAGGCCGGAAAATTCTATTCTTTTGAGTTAATATATTCGTACATGCTCCCTCTCATAGCACTTTCCCTGATACTCATCAGGGTGTACGCTTTCTTCTCCAATCTGTCTGGCCCGGAATTCCTTGTAGATGTGATCAGAGGTGTTTTCCTCCTGAACAAAGGTGAACTCTCCTCCATACTTTACGGAAAGATAACATTTGGAATGGGGAGTGATATTGGTTCTTTCATTTTCCTGGGAACTGTATTAAGCAACATAAAAAAAGAGAGGCTAAGGACACTGGGTTATGGAGCTCTGGCTTCCGGAATACTCTTTGTGACAATGATATACGGCCTTTTGACATTCTGGAAGACCACAAAGTGGCTTACCCGATAATCTGTTTTGCAAATTCTGCAAAATCTATTTATCTTGAAGGGTTTACCAATGCAGGAGATGAGTGATATCACTTTTGACGAAGAGGACGATGACTTCGCAACTTCCGAAGAGGAGCTGAAGGATTATCTTGAAAAGCTGAGGGTTAAGATCAACATATTCGGGGCAGGGGGAGCTGGATCCAACACAATCAACAGACTGATGAAAGAGGGAATTAATGGCTCTACGCTTATAGCTTGCAATACAGACGCAAAACATCTCCTGAAGATAAAGGCAAATCACAAAATCCTTCTGGGAAAAAATCTAACGAGAGGCCTTGGTTCAGGTGCTGAACCAAAGGTTGGGGAACAGTCGGCAAAAGAATCCGACAGGGACATTATGAAGTATCTATCAGGTACAAACATAGTTTTCATAACTGCTGGTCTTGGAGGTGGGACTGGAACAGGAGCAGCCCCATATATTGCTTCCAGGGCAAAGGATAGCAATGTTCTCTCCATTTCCGTCGTAACGCTTCCATTCAAATCCGAGGGGAGAAAAAGAATGGAGAATGCGGAATACGGCCTCTCAAGGCTTCTGAGAACCTCAGACAGCGTAATAATAATACCAAATGATAAGCTGCTTGAGCTTGTTCCGGATCTGCCCCTCGAGAAGGCATTCCGGTTTGCGGATGAGATCATAGTGAAGTCCATTACTGGCATATCTGACCTTGTAACTAAACCAGGCCTGATCAACCTGGATTTCAATGATCTCAGGACTGTAATGAAGAATTCAGGTCTTGCCATGATAGGCATGGGGATGTCAGATGACGAGGCAGGCGAAAGAATAGAGAAGGCTGTTGAAAAAGCCATAAATTCGCCGTTTCTCAATCTGGACCTTTCTGGGGCCACTGGCGTCATCATCAACGTGACTGGGGGGAGAGATCTTCAGCTTGAAGAGGCCAGCAGCGCTGTGGAGATGATACGGAAGAAAGTGGGGAAACACGCCAGGATAATCTGGGGTGCCACCGTCGATCAGAAATATGATGGCACAGTGGAAATACTCATAGTTGCAACAGGTTTGCCAAACCCCTACAGAGGAGCAGAATCAGACCGAAATAATGGAGACGATATTGACACTGTTTCCTAATTAGCTTGGCCTGTTAAAAAATTAATTTAAACATAGTGGGAATTCAGGTGTATCGGGTCTTTAAAACCTGGTGATAATGGAGAAATCAAGATGGAGCAAATCAGTGTCGGTGATTTGAAGGGAATATCTGCACAGATAAGAAAGAGGGTCATAGAGATGGTTTATTCCGCTAAGAGTGGCCATCCCGGAGGCTCCCTCAGTATTGCGGACGTCCTTACTGTTCTTTATTTCCGTGAGATGAATATTGATCCCCTGAAACCTGATGATCCCGATCGTGACAGGCTTGTGTTAAGCAAGGGGCACGCATCTCCCGGGCTGTATGCAACCCTGGCGATCAGAGGCTTTTTCCCCGAAGAATATCTGAGCGGATTCAGGAAAATTTCTTCAAAACTTGAAGGGCATGTTCATCGTGGTGTACCGGGTGTTGAAGCATCCACGGGATCCCTGGGCCAGGGAATAGGTATTGCAGTCGGAATGGCCCTTGCAGGAAAATTGGACAGAAAAACTTACCATGTTTATGCAATCATAGGAGACGGTGAACTTCAGGAAGGAAGTGTATGGGAATCATTCATGGCAGGCCATAAATATTCCCTTGACAACATGACTGTTATACTGGACAGGAATCGGGTCCAGCTTGATGGATTCACAAACGACATAATGCCCCAGAACAACATAAGGGAAATGGTCTCCTCCTTCGGATGGGAGGTTATTGAGATAGACGGCCATAATTATGAGGAAATAATAGGGGCGGTTGAGAAGGCTAAAAACTTCAAGGGGAAACCAACATTCATTCTGGCAAACACCGTGAAGGGGAAAGGCGTAAGTTATATGGAGAATAATCCAAAGTACCATGGAAGCCCACCTGCAAACGATGATGAATATGAGAGAGCCCTCAGGGAACTTTCAGGTGATGTTCCATGACAAGCGAAAGCCTCAGAGACACCTACGGTGA
>JAJZZZ010000010.1 GCA_021797265.1 Thermoplasmata archaeon | reverse complement strand
AAGACCATTGGCGGATCAAAACAACAGGTCTCTCTTTCATCCGGAGACCTGGGAAAGTTCATGGGAATAAGCCAGCAGACAGCGTCCCGACTGATCCTTGATCTTCTTAAGGAGGGTTTCGTAACAAGGCAGATGAATGGAAGACGGCAGGAAATTTCAATCACAGCCAAAGGCATGGATTTGCTACTGAGAGAGTACACTGATCTGGGAATAATACTTGAGAAGCCAACCAGGATGAAACTTGCCGGAACTGTGCAGAGCGGCCTTGGTGAAGGAAGATATTACATTTCGAGGAAGTACTACGTCATCCAGTTCCAGGAAAAGCTTGGATACATACCGTACCTTGGCACCCTGAATGTTAAAATCGATCCGTCCCAGGAAATCTCACTCAGGAAACTGAGAACAATGGACGGAATTCATATTGACGGGTTTACCACAGAGGATCGGACCTATGGACCCGTAAAGTGCTTCCGAGGGCAGCTTAACGGTACTGTATGTGCGGTGATCTTCCCGGAAAGGTCAGTCTACAGCGACATCATGGAAATAATATCGCCGGAGTACCTCAGGGAAAAGCTTCATCTTGAGGATGGCCAGAAAATCGTTGTGGACATTGAAGGCCCATTCAACTAGAAGTCCACGTCTATGCGCCCTTCCAGGATTTCCTGAACTACCTTCATGTGCCTCTTTTCAACCTCCTGGCTGTCAAGTCCGCATTCATATAGTTCCTGGTAAATCTCGTAATTTTCATCTTCCGGCTTATCATCCAGCCGTCCCTTGAATACCCTTGAGAAACCGCAGGTCCTGTCGGCGTCAAAACCAAGCCTGTAGTTAGTTTCCACTGTTACGTCCTGATCCTTGAGATACTCTCTCTTAATGTATATGTCTTCTACCATTTTTCGCACCTAAATGTAATTGTCAAGCCCGTGCACCCAGGCTTCCCTGAACTCTTCTATAGTTCCATCAAGAACGGGCATCTGCAAATCCGTTATTGTGATACTGTTTTCAATGGTGCTGCCTATACGGGTGATCTGTATCCCATCAAACAGTTCCATGAACTTCTCATGATTTTCCTGTGAAACCTCAACCAGAATGCGCTCCCCGCCCTCGGAAAACAGCTTCTCCAAGGTTCTTGCCGGAGAAATTTCAGAAAGATCCACACTGAATCCTATGCCTGAACCGAATGACATTTCCAGCAGCGCCTGTATAAGCCCACCTGACGAAATATCATGGGCTGCAAGAATTAGATCCATGCCTGCCGCCCTGATGAATGGTCCGGAAATGGATGCAAGTTCCTCCATGTCAAACCATGGCACCGATGACGATGTTATTCCCAGAAACTTCAGGAGGCGGCTTCCTCCCAGTGAGGATGATTCCCTGCCGATGATGTAAATGGAACTGCCGGTCCTCTTGAAATCTGTGCTTACGGCATGTGCAACATCTGGCGTGATGCCAACCATCATTATGTTGGGAACCGGCTTGATGTCAGTTCCAGAATACTGATTGTAAAGGCTCACGTTTCCTGCCACGACAGGAAGAGAAAGTTTCCTGCAGAATTCCGAAATTGCAGAAGATATCTGCACAAGCTGTCCCATTATGATGGGGTCTTCAGGGTTACCCAGATTTATGCAATCCACCACTGAGTTGGGCATGCTTCCTGTTGCCAGTATATTCAGGTATGCCTCGGTCATTGTGCCAAGGGTTCCCGCAAGAGGATCAATTGCCACCATATCATATCTGGAGCCTGCGGTTATGGCAAGTCCGCGGCTGGATGATTCCACTGGCTTGATAATGGCTGCATCCGAATGCGTCTCATGGTTCGGCTCCCCGGACAGCGGCCTTATGACGGTGCTTCCACGAACCGTGTGATCGTACTGCCTTGTTATGTTGAAGCGCGCACAGTTTTCAGGATCCGCAAGGAATTTCATCAGTAGATCCTTCAGGTTGAAATTTTCAGCAGGAAGCACATAATCTATAATTTTTTTGTCAGGTATCTCATAGTTCCTGCAGTATACTGGTCCAGAGGTAAGGAAATCCAGATCTAGATCCAGCACAGTTAATCCATTATGGCGGATGACCAGGTTGTTTCCCTCCACAATCCTTCCTATAACTGAGAACTCAATGTCCCACTTCTGGAAAATCCTGGAAAGCTCGTGAAGGTTTGACGGATCAATCGCCATGAGCATCCTTTCCTGGCTCTCGCTGATCCATATTTCCCACGGCTGCATTCCAGGTTCCTTCAGGAGAACATTCTCAAGGTCTATCTCAGCGGCAACGCCGCCTGAGAGACACATTTCTCCCACAGAACTGGATAGGCCTCCACCCCCAAGATCCTTCATGCCGTCCACGATATGCGCGTCGCTCGCCTCCAGGACTGCATGTATCAATGGTTCCTTCACAATGGGGTTTCCCAGCTGGACCACCGATTTATTCTGCCCGCTCTTTTCCTGGAGGTTCGCCGAGGCAAAGTTAACCCCATGTATTCCGTCACGGCCTGTTCTTCCACCAGCCAGGACAAAAATGTCACCGGGCTTGGAAACAAAGCTCCTAATTATGCCATCCTTGCGCACAATGCCAATGCAGCCTGCGTTTACCAGCGGAGAATGATTGAAGGAACGGTCAAAATCAACAGATCCGGCCACGTTTGGCAAGCCTACCCTGTTTCCGTAATCCCTTATGCCTCCCACAACACTATTCAATATGAATCTTGGATGCAGTGTCTTTTCCTTCCATTGTTCCGCCCACACTTCCCCGAAATATATTGAGTCAACCAGAGCAATTGGCTGCGCCCCCATGCAGAGGACATCCCTGATTATGCCACCAACACCCGTTGCCGCACCTCCATAGGGTTCAATAGCGCTGGGATGGTTATGGCTCTCCATTTTCAGGACATAGGCATAATCATCATCGAAAGCAACAACCCCTGCATCATCCTCCATTGCAAGAATTGCATCATGCTTCTCCAGGCCGCCAAAATATTTGCGGAGATAGAATTTTGATGATTTGTAGCAACAGTGTTCGCTCCAGGCCTGAGCCATTGCCTGCATCTCCACATCCGTGGGGTCCCTGCCGATGCTTTCAAAATAGTTCTGGAGCATTATCATCTCCTCCTGGGAAAGCCCCAGCGACATGGACTGGCTCAGCTTCATCAAGTACTGGGGAGTCTTGCCAAGAATCTGCACCTTGATCTGTGTTTCAGCAACTTCTGTCATTTTTTCAGTATCCTTATTGAATATTTCTGAATCACGGGGTTAGTGAGAATCTTTTCCGCAACATCTTCAGCTATTTTCTTTGCCTCTGCTGCACTGCCTTCAATATTAAGCTCATATGATTTTGATGTCTGCACCGATCTCACACTTCCATATCCAAGAATGTTAAGATTTTTGAGAATTGTGAGCGCTTCAGGATCCTCAACACCCGGAAGGTATTCCACCTTTATGACCACAACAGGCATGGCTCCTTAGTGTTATGGGAAATTAAAATCTATTCATATTGCTGGAATGTACAGCCTTGATGATGGGCATAAGCCTCTGGTATATGTCAGTACATCCTTCCACAATAGTGCCTGTCACAATTATATCTGCCCCGGATTCCGCAAGCTTCCTGGCGTTTTCTGAATCCCTTATGCCACCACCAACTATTATGGGAATTGAGGTTTCATGCTTCACTGCTGAGACCACGCCGGGAGATACTGTGGACGGGGACCCGCTACCCGATTCAAGGTATACGAGCTTCATTCCCATCATTTCCGCCGCAAGTGAATATGATACAGCAGGAACCGGATCACTGCCGTCAAGAAGGTCTGCCTCGCCAACTTTTCCCACTGTCATGCCCGGAGAGAAGACCAGGTAGCCCATGGGAATTGTTTCAATCCCCATTTTTTTCAGGTGAGGTGCAGCCCTTACCTGGTGCCTGAAAAGAAACTCCGGCGACCTGGAATTAAGGAGGCTCATGAAATATATGGCATCGGCATGGGGACTTATCATTGCCGATGAACCGGGAAATATTATGATCTTCCTGCTGCATTTTTTCTTTATCTCCTGGATGGTCTGATCCATCTTCCTTCTGTCAATTTCCGTTGATCCGCCAATCATTATGTAGTCTGTTCCAGCCCTTTCGGCTTCCCAGGCAATATCAGCGGAGTGTTCCGGAGTCTGCCTGGCAGGATCAATGAGGGTCATGTGGATCTTCTGCTTTTTCAACTTTTCAAGGATTTCTGAGTACACGTTCAAGATATACCGCCCACTGCGAATGAAGCCAGACCAATGATCATGGCCAGTTTTGAGACCTGCTGGCTCTTTCCCGGGTCCCTTGGAATCATTGCCACAGAAGCAAGGAACAGGGCATCAGAGAAGGCAACAGATATCAGGTAATATATGCCGAATATTTTAAGGTAATACGGAAAATATGATATTATCACTGCCAGGATTACAGAAGCGGAAGCAAAATATGCAGCGAATCTTATGCCACGCTTCTTGGGGAGCGTCATCCTGTCAACATCCCCTTTTATGTCCTGGATGTCCTTTATGACCTCCCTGGAAAGATTTGCAAGGGTTGCCATGAGGAAGAGAATCAGCATCCTGTCTATGGAATTGACAGCTATGCCACCGAATATGAAGATTAGGCCAACCAGGACGCTTATCATCACATTTCCAGAAAGGCCCAGTTTCTTTGTCTTAAGCTCGTATCCCAACAGGAATGCCTCTGCAATTACTACAACGGCGCCGGCAAGAGGAGATATCAGGATGACGGAGATTACTATTGCAGCCGCGAACATTACTGCTACTCCTGTTTTTGCAGAATTACTGCTTATCTGCCCTGTGACCAGTGGTCTTTGCGGGTGATTGATCCTGTCAGTGTCAACGTCAACCACATCATTTATGATATTCCCGCCCGAGGTGACAAGAAAGACTGCCACCGCCGCAATTACAACAAAACGTATAAAATCCATAAAGTGCAAACCTGCGCCTATGAACCCCGATATGAATGTAGCCACCACACCCATGATGCCATTAACAGGGCGAATAATCTTCAACCAAGGATTCATTCCTGTCGGGAAATGATCCTGTGCTTTTATAATTGTTGATGGGCATTTGAGAGAAAATTTAAAACCCGCGACACTGCGGCAAGAGGTGCACGGATTTCACTCAGGAAACAATCAGAGCCTTCAATTCTTTTAAATGAATAGCGTGACAAACCTTCAGACTGGATTATCAATCACAACAGTGTTGTTTATGTATACAGGAAATGTAATGCCAATGGTTGTTTCCTTTCCACCCAGATGATAAGGTCCAAGGACACTAACGGGTTCAAGTCTGATGTTGATATTCATGGTATAATTACCATTCGGAATGTTGCACGAAATCTCGTTGACTGGCTCCACCTCAAGACCATATTCATTTCCTGTATCAAACGTTCCAGACGGGTTTGTAACGGTACCGCCGTTGAAGTACACCAGACCCGTGTCCCAGATATTTTCGCGAAAAGGTAGCAAATATTTCCCAATGGAAACGGAGACATTACTGATAATCAAGGTCTGTTGGGGCCTTGGAAATGAAGCATTCTGCGCAGTCTTAATTATCATTACGCTGTAGTCCCACCCATAAATCGTGGAGGAATTTATGCCACCATACTGTGGGAGCGGGCCTATCATGATAACATGATATTTAGCGGAAACGGCAGGTGAATACATCCAAAATGAAAAATTGCTGTTATAATTTCCTGAAACATTGAAACCTCGCACAGTTTCTGCTGGAAGGATCGGAATAACCTTTGGCAATGAACTGTCCTGAGCAACAGTCATGAGAGAGAAGACCAAAATCAAAACGAGTATCAGGGACACTGTTCTGTGCTTATTGAGAGCTGTCCCAGATCTTCGCATTCCCGTGCACAAGGATTTCAGAACTGATCTGGATACGGACCTACCTCTCGACCTAATCCTCCTGGCCTTAATCATAGCCGGTTCCGCAAAGATCATCGAGAATCCCAGTAACATGAGCAGGATGGAATACAGGAGAACGTGCTGTGCTGTATTGTAGTTATTGGGTCCACCAACCAGTTCATCAGCAGGATATGGTGGGTGGCTGAAGATGTATGTGGTGTAGTTCGAAGGATTTGCAACAGATATGGCAACAACATAGTATGATCCAGAGAGATCCTGGTAGAGGTATGTGTCCGGCCCACCAGCATATTCTATGGGAGGGATGGCCAGATGATCGGCATTGTTTCCGTTCAGTTGAGAAATTTTTGACGCGGGTATAAGATAGAACTGAGCAGAATGGAGCGACGATGACCACTGAATTTCCCCTGTGCTCTTAATCCATATGTTGATCTCAGGAGATATATAGACGTCCACCGCCTTTTGGTTGAAACTGCTGGAAATTATCTGCTGGCTGTAAACATCAGAAGCTGAGAATGCCATTATAAAGAGGGAGAACAGAATGACCACTATGCCAGCATACTGTATCCACCTGTGCATGCCATTGTCTTAAAGAAGTGTATTATAATAAATATTTTGTTTCCCATATATAACTTGAATGAAGGCGAAGGTTCCCAGTGAGTATATCCCCTCCATTTCCATTCCTCAGATTCCCGCATTTGAGGCTGAATCAATTTTGCGGAGCAGTCAAAGTATGTCTCATCTGAATTATATCTGTTGTGTCTGGTAACGAACATTCAGTTTGGGTTCAAGTTCATGCCCGCTGCGATACGGAGACGAAAGCGTCGATAAACTGCTGCCAGGTGCCCGAGAATTTTATTCCAGTGGTGGAGAAATGTGTTCTGCAGGCATTGATGCCGGTTTTGCCAAGTTCCTCTATCAGATGGTCTACCCTGGGGAGACTCATGGCCATTGATCTTGCAGCATCTGTCATCTCGAAAAACATGAATGATGTGTTCTCGCCAATAAGTCTTGACGCAAAGTTCACCGACACTGCTGACACAGAATCAGGATGATGTTCCAGCGATCCCGTAATCACCGTGGAATCTTCCAGATCGCCTTTCCATACTGGACCCTGATCAACGTCTTCATAATAATTTGAATACATTTTATTGAAATTCATTGTTGAGACCATGTCAAGAGACTTGTCGGCCTTCATGGATCCATTCCTGACCCTGACTATGATTCGGTAAAAGTGACCGTGCCAGAATGATATGATGGGAGTTATGTATCGATCCATGGAAGCAGCACGCCTGACAACATCCGCAAGCATCAGCCTGATACCGGCTTCGTGTCTGTGCGCATCGTTGGCAATGAATGCACCGTATCGCCTCCTGGTTTTGGATGGCACTGAACCAGTGAGAACAGATAGATCAGTGGCGGTTATGCCGAGGTATCCTCCGTTCTTTACTGACGCAAGACCTGCATCCAGATAGGGCACTGCTGAGCCGTACGGGTCAATGTCAATGAATTCATACAGTCCCTTTGATACCACCGACTGGAAGGGCTCCCTATACACAGTTGCGGTTACATTGTTCATTGAGAGATTCTCTTCTATTTTCCTTACGGAAGCAGGGTTGATCTCGGAAATGGATGATTCGATTCCAAGTTCCCTTGCTACCCGTATTGCCCTTACGCCAGTTGCGCCAAAGCCATCAAGATAGTTCTTTGGCCTCAGCCTTGAAAGCACCAGTATGGTCAAGTCCCTGTTTATGACCTGCTCGTTGTTGTAAAAGCCGGCAGATTTTGTTCCCGGACCTCTTCTGCTATAAGCGTCAGGAACAGATATACTTACGGACCCTTCCTTTATGATCAATTATGGTCCTTCTTCCCCTCTTATTACCCTGAGAACCTTGAAGGGGAGTGTGCTCTTGTTTATGGGTGTTATGTCGAAAACACGGATTCCTTCAAGGGCCCTGATCTCCTGCAGAACAGGGTTTCTGGACTTTTTGTGTAATGTGACAATGAGAGGTTTTTCTGACTTGAGTGTGGTCTCTATTTCTGCCTGTATGTTTCTTGTGGTATTCTCAAGTTTGCCTATCTCATCTATAACAATCACATCAGCACTCTCCCTGGCCTTCTGAAGACTTGGAACAAGAATCTCCTCAAGTAGTCGTGTATCAACACCCAGCTTGTCTATCTTGATCCTCGAGATTATGCCGACCTGGGCAAATGTGATCTTCTTCTTGGTACTGATGTCGAACAGCGAATAGCCCATGAGCTTGCCGTGTTCTGTTATCTCCGATACGAGAACTCCCTGGACGACTGTCCCATCCTTTTCAAGCATGTCTATTATCTTGTGAAGGGCTTCTGCCTTTATTGATCCAACAGGCCCTGTAATGCCGATTTTAACTGCCATCTATAACATCATCCTTCCACATACATCAGCGGGTAGTCTATCTCCGGAACGTACCTGAGCCTTGCCGTAATATTTTCCTGGTTGTATTTGATTACAATGGTAACATTGAGCATTTCCCCGGCCAGTGTGATATACTTGTAAACTCCCTGCTTCTTTGATATTATCTCCTTGTCGATCTTGACATGCGCTTCCTCAACAAATGGCTGAACCATGGCGCTCTCCTCGATTGCCTTTTCCAGAGATTCCACGTTGCTCAGATTCAGGGGTGCCCCAACATACTGATGGTAGATTGTCCCCAGCTTAATACCTGCCTCGAATATGGCCCTCTCCCTGTCAGTACAATTGAAAAATTTAGAAGCCGGATCGCGCATCGCTTGTACCGTATTGCAAGGATACACATAAACATTTTTCGATATCAATATTGCCAAGGGCCACTGAAATGCTGGAACTGACCCGCCAGAGAACTGACTGAAGCAGATCTATTGCATACAAACAGTCAGCTGCAGTTTAAATGAACAAGATGCCCTGGTGCAACTGGGCCAAATGAAAAAACACTTGTATTATACACCACTCCTCACAGTCCGGTAGAGCAACCTTGCGATTACAAACAGCACGATGGTTAGGACCAACATTGCAATTGCGTACATGTACGTGGTTGTGTCAGGTACGCCAATCAGTGCAGTACGTGTCACGTCAACAATATATGTCAGGGGGTTGCTCAGTGATATTGCCCTGATCACTGCGTCGCTTGTTGTCGGAATCGGGTAAAATGCTGAACTGGCGAAATCCAGCACGAAGAACAGGGCGATGGTAATTGTATTGTATGTCTGCATGGTTTTTGCCAGCGTCGATATTATCAGAAACAGCGATGAGAAGAGCATTGTTCCAAGGATTATTGAAAAGAGAGTCAGTGAAACCGAGAGCCAGGACAGGATGAACCCACCAGATATTGAAACTGAGAGTCCAAGCATTATGAGGCTGCCGGCAACTGCGAAAATAATTGCCACCATGATTATGCCAAGAAGATAATCGGTTCTCTTGAAGGGACCCACAAGAAGCTGTTCGAACATTCCCCATCTCCTGTCGCTCCAGAGCATCCCGCCGCCAATATTTCCCGCTGTCAGGGTCTGCATGGCCACTATTCCAGGACCAAGGAAATGTGTGTATGATATCTTCGATGAGCTGAGTTCCACACCGGGAATTATGTTCTGGAGCATGGTTCCCATAACCAGGAGATAAAGTGCGGGAAGACCAAGCATGAATATCATGGTTCCAAGATCCATGTTCACCCTGATATTCCTATATGTCAGTCTCAGGAATGCCGGCGCGTGCATCAGGAATTCACCACCTCTATGAAAACATCATCCAGGGTTGCATCTCTCAGGTTAATGCTGTCAATAGTTATTCCGTATGTTTTCAACGAAGAAAGTATCTGGTCCAGGTTTCGGGAAATGGACTTGCCTAGAATTGTGATGATTTTACCCTGCGATTTAACTTCTGTGGCAAGTTCCGTGGAAACGAGCTGCTCCCTGAGACGGTCCAGTCCATCTGTTGATTCGTCCTCCCTTGTTATGATCTCCAGGGTCCTCAATCCTCCATATTTCTCCTTGAGTTCTGATGATGTCCCCTCCACCCTGATTTTTCCCTCCGACATAATTGCTATTCTGTCACAGATGTAATCGGCCTCTTCCAGGAAATGTGTGGTGAAAAGGACTGTGAGCCCTTTCTTCACCCTGTCCTTGATGCTGTCAAGTATCCGCCTTCTCATTATAGGGTCCATGCCCACTGTGGGCTCGTCCAGGAACAGGATATCCATGTCGTGAACAAGTTCCCTTGCCACCTGCAGTTTCTTCTTCTGCCCGCCAGAAAGCTCAAAGGCACGGACTTTCCTGAATTCTGTCAGCTCAAAAAGGTCCAGGAGCTCTTCGATTCTCGCACTCACAACCTCACGGGGGACCTCCCAGAGCATCCCATATATCCTGAGGTTGTTCTCCACTGTGGCGAAATCGAAGGATTCGGACTGCTGTACCACTCCGATACGCCTTCGTATCTGGATTGACTGTTTGGATGGGTCCATCCCCAGCACCTCTATGGTGCCTGATGTTGGTTTTATTAGTGTGGTAAGCATCTTAATGGTGGTGCTTTTCCCTGCCCCATTCTTGCCAAGGAGACCGTAAATTTCCCCTCTAGCAACATTGAATGATATGTCATCCACAGCATTGTGCCTGCTGTCATATGACTTTACAATGTTCCTTGCCTGGATGGCATAATCCTGAGTGTGAAGCACCATCCCATATTCATGATCACGATTAAAATTCTTCCGGGAAAAATTCACATTCTGGCACTATGGCTGCGAATCTTGCGGTTGAAATCAACTGAAATCATTTGTGGCGGCTTTCAGCATTGACAGCAACACTTCAGCGATACAATGAAATATTACCTTTTGATAATCGTCCATATAGGTTATGGCAAAGAACGAGATTTCAATGGTGCCCGTATCAGGGTGGAAAAGGCACTTCTGGGGTAAATTTGTCGGGTTTGGCCTCCTCTTCATAGGGGCTGGATTTTATGTTGCCTGGTCCATAGTGTTCAACACATGGGCTGATGTTGGGCTTACTTCATTTGTTATACCAATGGTTATTTTTGGGATTCTTGAGCTCTTTCTGGTTCAGGACAAGATAAGGGAAGAGGATTCAACCTCTTCACTGTGATCACGTAGGATAATTTTCTCCAGTATCTGGAACGATACGTAACTTTCTTGCATAATGACCGTCGGAATAGATACATTCTGAGTAGGGATAGCCCTTACCACCAGCCAGGGTTTCAGGTGGTTCATTGTCGAAATCATCAAGTTTAAGCGCCTCCATGTAACTTTCTGTCAGGCTCCTGGTCCTGAAAAGGAATATATTGGCGCTGTTGTAGATAATGGAACGGCTCTCGTTCGCCAGAAAATCCGTTACATTCTGGGATATGCTAATAACGGCAGTTCCCGAGTGCCTTGAATGTCTCACCAGAGAATCTAGAATCTGTGTATTAATCCTGCTTTTGAGAAAGAGATGGCATTCATCAAGGATGACTATTTTATTGCCTGGCAGGACGTCTATGGTTTTCATCATTGCATTAAGTATCCCCTGCAGTCTTCCATCCCATGTTCCATCGTTCACTGTGCCTGGCCTCACAACGATTATGCGCGAAGACCCACCGGAGTTTACTTTATTTTCGCACACATCAGCAATACTTTCACGGAAAGAAGCGGCTTCCTCCATATCTTTGACCTCTATCACTGAGCAATTCGCCTTGAAGAATGAGCAGCCATACTCTTCAAGAGGATCAAATATGAATATTGACAGATCGGCCCTTTGCTCCAGGTATCGTGAGATTATATACTTTGCAAAGAATGACTTTCCCGATCCTGTTTCCCCCAATATAATTGAATTATGTGATGCTCCTCTGAAAAAATCCAGATAAACGGGTTGCTCATTCAGATCATCATAACCCAGCCTTATGCCATATTTTTGTGCATTACCCGCTGACAGGAATGGAAGAATGGATGCAACAGATCGGGTGTTCATCAGGTAATCAACATGCGGACCGCTCCACAGTGGGATGGAATTGCCTGAAGTTCTTCTCCAAGAATCAACTGACACAAAGTCAAGACCGGCTTTTTTCAAGGCGGTATCCGCTCTTGAAATGTTTTCCTTAAGGATGGCGGGATGATCTGCAAATATTCTCAGTGTCACGTTCGCTATTGTTGGCCGGATGTTACTGCTTCCCAGCAGATCAAGCATATGCTTTCCGTCCTGCACCTGAAGCCTGAGCCTGTTGCCTGAATTTGTGAAGCTTGAACCGGCACTTCTCATTTCTGCAGACCTCTCAGCTATTATTCGCTTCAGGTATTCTGACGACTGCGACATCCCCATATTATTAAATGACACAGTTATGGTGAAATCAACGCCCATTGATCTCAGTATCTCGATATATGAAGACCCCAATTCATAGGTGGAATCCTTCAGTGCAAGGTCTGCATAATATCGTGAAGCTTTACTGAAGTGCCTGTGCTTGTGGATCAGTGAAATCATTTCCATTGAGTTGACAGGAGCGGAATCAGAGATACCGGTATTTTCCCACTGCCTGTAACCGCTCTCAGCCATTATTTCCAGCAGTTGGGTGGTACCAGCACTTCTAACGGTAAAACCCATGGAATCCAGACCATTCCTGATCTTTTCTGTGAGTGAGATTACCTCTTCATGGAAGCTGTTTTCAGGCGAACCCTGATCCTTCACAATGGCAAAGTTCCGGATTCTTTGCTGGCCATATTTCTGGTATTCCCCACGGTCATTGATGGATATCGTGAGAAAACTGACTTTCAATTCGGTATCGTTAATGATCTTCTCCAGTGAACTGTAGATTCTGTACTGCTCGCTGTTCCGTGTCTCCAGGATGTGCATCCCATCTATTTCTGTAATTGTGAAAAACGAGCTGCCCGTACTGAATATGGTCATTCCCCCATGGTCAGAAATCCTTATTGTGGATTTGTTTTCAACAGTCTTCCTTCCCATGGTATATACTGCCCATCCCAGCAGAACTTCAAGAATGGTGCCATTGTTGCATTTGAGGACAATAAGAGGAACAGGAGCCATTACAAACAGTGACGCGTAATTTCCTGTTAGCCTGTACAATAGAAATGAGATCACTGCAAGCATAAAGACTGACAGTAATCTCCAGATTTCGATGCCCAGTAATGTGGGCCGATAATTCAGAAGGTTTACCGGGATTCGCTGCCTGATCATCCATTATACCCTTTACGATAGTTCAGTTCCTCATTCTTCACGTCCTCAAGGAGAGGTTTCTTATCCATCTTCCCCGCCCTGATCCCTGATACAAGCCTGTAATCGGCTGCAGGCGCAAGTGCAATTGATGACATTGCCCGTACTGGATTGCCTGTGCTGGCAGTATCCATGAATGATGTGGCCACGCCGGCCGTTCTGGAGGCTATACCTCCGAGAGTCATGCCACCAATGAAGCTCATCATGGGTGCTGCGGAGAGATTCCTTCCAGAAAACATGATGTAACCGGGAAGGATAGACGGCAGGAACAGGAATGCAAGATTAAGCAACACATCCGCAGAAAATATCCTTGCAAGCATCAGGGAAAGCATGACGGCAAACGGGAAGAACATGAATTCCAGGACAAGTTCCCAGGCCATTCTGGCATATTTAACTCCAATGTCGAGACAGGCAAGAATGGTGAGCACAGGCATTATGAGTATGAAGAGGATCATCAGAGCCTGCCGGAACACAAGGACTGCCAGGAGAGATGTGACGGCAATGAAGTATGCCGAGAGCAGAAGAAACCTGGCAATTACAGAGATGGTCGATGACTGGCTCCCTGCACTGATAAGGGCACCTGAGCTGAAAACACTGTAAAAGCTGTACCAATTTACGTTGCCTCTGTCGAAGAGCACTTGGAAGGGGACCTGAAGCCCGGAAAGCAGCATTGACATTATTGCCATGGAACCTGCCGCCACCGTAACTGAAAGAAGTATCCTGATGATCTGGTTTCTGTATACTGTACCTGGATTGCTACCTGATCCTGCTATGATGAATATGGCCGAAACCCCAAGCACAAGGCTGATCATTGCAGGAAAGATGCTTCCGTAAAGATATGAATACAGCCCCAGGTAGGACCTGTTTCCCATTGCAAAGCTCAGGTAGGCCATGTTGCCTTGAAGTCCGTACTTTATGGCAAAATTCCAGAGCAGATCCAGAAGAGGCGTGTAAATCTGCGTGAGTGCCTTCACTGCGTAAAGAAGGATCTGCATTAGCTCCTGGTATCCGATCATTTCACGAACCGGTCACAATGTAGTTCACAACAGCATATAGGACCCCGCTGATTGCCACAACGTAGATGAACGTGCCAATCAGTGCATTCTTGAGACGCGCACGGGCCTCAAATCGGCGGTTCTCGTCTGAGCCGAAGAAACTTATGGCTATGGGAATCCAGAGAACCGCTATTATGACAGCAGATATGGAAATCACTACTTCGTAGAGCCTGTTGACTATGGTGGTCAGTTGTGCACTTGTGGCACTTTGTGCCATTAATACATTTAGTACATTAAATATCATTCATTAATTAAATGACAAGGTTATATAAAAAATAATTTGATTCCACCAGCTACGGCCTTTAGATTTTTCTTGTTGTTCAATCGCTTTGACAATATGGCAATTCATGATGAACGCCTTATTCAAATGACGTGCGGTTATGGCTTCCTTGAAAAATAAGCAATAGACCCAGGTCCCATTGGTCTATTTCAGTGAACAGTCTATGGACACGGAATGTTGCCGTCAGTCGTTATCTGTACTGGCTGATCACTGGGAGAAATCCGTGAGTTTCTTCTTGGCTTCAACCAGATTCTGATGCCTGGCAACACTTCTGGCTTCTCCCTGCTTGAATCTCTGGATCTCATCTTCGGTTTCAAGAATGAGTCCTGGCACTTCAGTGGG
Organism: Thermoplasmata archaeon; assembly: GCA_021797265.1. Next base: position 4,374 of record JAJZZZ010000010.1, on the reverse strand, counting down.
CCTGCTGTCCTGGTTTATGGCAACATATGTCAGGAAACAGGTGGTGGTGAAACTCTTCTCTCCTGTCAGGCCTTCTTCGGAGTATACATCAACTTCTATTTCCATTGTGGACTTTGTGACGTAGTTTATCCTTCCTGTGAGATGAACTATATCTCCCATGTGTATGGGAGACAGGAAAAAGAGACTGTCAATGCTACCTGTAACAGTTCTCCGGCGGGAATGCTTGGCTGCAACAATTGCTGCAACATTATCTATCCACTCCACAAGCCTTCCGCCATAGAGGTCGCTGAAAATGTTTGTGTCCGGAGGAAGCACGAGCCTCTGCAATTCTGTGAATGAATCTTTCCATGATTTTTTTTCCATTACCATTTTAAATCCCATGATTATTGCATCATGGATGTAAAGTTTGTGAGGGTTCCGAGAGCATTCGCTAATATGTTCAAGGAAAATCTTCATTATTATCTTTTTAGCGAAAAATGTCGGATTTTTCATGAAATTCTTAAATCCTTCCATGGATTTTCCAACAGTGACTCCCGAGGAAATGAAAAAAGCGGCAGCAACTGAAGCCCTGAAACTTGTCAGAGACGGGATGGTGCTGGGAATAGGAACAGGTTCAACTACAAATTATTTCATAGACGCGCTGAAGGACCTGATTGCCCAGGGTGTCAGGCTCAGGGGTGTTGCAACATCCATTGAAAGTTCAGAAAGGGCCAGGGCAGTTGGCGTGAACGTTGAAGAGGATTACTCAGGAACCGTTGATCTTGATGTGGATGGCGCAGACGAGATGGATGGTTCAGGCAACCTTGTCAAGGGAGGCGGCGGAGCACTTCTGAGGGAGAAGATTGTGGCCTACAACAGCAGGAATGTCTGCATAATAGCAGATGAGAGTAAGCTCAAGGAGAATGGCCTGGGGACATTCAGGATCCCTGTTGAGGTCCTTCCGTATCTAAGCCAGATGACGCGAAACCAGGTTGAAAAGATCGGTGGAATCTGCATCTTCAGGGAGAATGGGAAGTACCGTACGGACAATGGAAACATGGTTATGGACTGCGATTTTGGAATAATAAAGAACCCACCGGAAATGGAAAGGAAGATCAAGATGATACCTGGTGTTATTGAAGTTGGACTATTTTCCGGCCTGACCACCATGGCCATCGTGGCTGGCCAGAGTGGTGTCAGGACCTTGAATTTTAAGAATTTCAGTCCCTGAAAGTTTTCAGCTGTTCAATGTTTTCGTTTATTTCACTTATCTTGTTTGCTAGCTCGCCAATAATCTCATCAAGTATTTCATTGAATTCCTTTGACAGCCTGTAGCCGTGGACGGGCCTGCCCTTTCCCTCTTTCTTCATGTTTCTTTTGTTAATCCAGCCCTTTCTTCTGAGCCACTGCATGGCTATGGATACTTCTGGCTGGCGCAGTCCAGTTTCTCTCTCAATTTCAACGCTTGTGACCTCTCCCTTGTCACGTATGTACACAAGTGTATAGGCCACGCTTCGTGGTATGTCCGATATTATCAGATACCTTGCCAATTTGTCATTTACTTCAGATAGTACCATTAGATCGATTTGAAATATTATAATGCTATATATATCTGACTATATTTTATAATTAGCAATATATGAACCTTTTGTTTGATAAAAATTAAATAGTCGAATAAAATACACTCATACCTTACGAAAGTCGAAATTTTGACAGGAAATCAGGATTTAGCCAGAGCCTCAAGCCGACTGATAACTGTGTAGAGCGCAGCCCTCCCGTGTGATGGAACATTGGGATCATTGGCCATATCATCGAGCAGAGACACGGCTGTTGCACATCTGATATCAAGGCTCTCCTTCTCATTCTGCAGCCGGCTTTTGGAATCCTGGGCTGTCTTCCTTACATTTTTCGGAACAGTTGTGTCCTGTGCCAGTTCATCCAACAAATACAGCACTTCTTCAAACAATTTGCTATCCATATGCCTCATTCTCCTATTTTTTGCCCCATTTCCTTCTTTATTGTGAGAACCATCATTGTTCTGGTTCTCTTAATTCCATCTATCCTTCCCAGATCGTTAACAAGGAACCCCTGGAACTCTTCATAGTCCGGAAATCTTACTTTAAGCAATATATCGTAATCGCCTGTAACGACGAAGACGTCCTCGACGTTCTTGAATCTCACAATGCTGCCTGCAATGTTTTCAACCTTGTTAACATCGGCCTCTATACCCACAATCGCAGTCACTATTCTTGCACCATAATACTTCCCCATTGTCGCCGTGAGTTCCTCTACTTCCATAATGACCTCCTGAAAATACAGTTTCTGGACTTCGGCTGTATCCGTTGAAAGTATTTTTATCTGACGCACGTTCGAAATATGTTCAGGTTTTCGGATTATTGTATGACCTCAGGGAATATTAGGAGGAATATGTGGAACAGGACCCACCACAGGGGATCCGGTCAGCAATACCGCAATGAATGAAACTATGGCGAAAACAATGAACGTTATGACAAGAGACAGCACTGCTATGGCGAAGCCTCCGAGCAGGTGCGTCTTGAATAGTGCTCCATACAGGTAGCTCAGGGCAAATATGGCAAACACAGCGCCCAGAACCGCTGCGAATCCGAGAAGGAATGGGGAAAGAACCGCCGTGATAACTATGAAGAAGAAAAGCGTTACAACTGGCCCTATGAGTGCTGCAATCATTGCGCTTCCAAATGTTGTGTCCTTGCCAGAAATTATCTTCCCTGCAACGTAAATGGGAAATGAGGCAAGTATCCACGCTATGACAAGAACTACCACAAGATCAACATAAGATATAACTGGAAACACTGTCATTGACGTTCATAATCGGGTAGTTCTTTATGATTTTGGTACAGTTTCTGGATGGAAAAAAGTGTTATGTTCCCAGAAACTATCCACGCAACAGGCATAGTGGAATCAAAATGGCAAACAACACCTTCAAAATTATTCAGGACCCCATTAACGGCCCTGTTAAAGTCCCCTACAACCTGCAGAAGATCATTGATACGCCGGAATTTCAGAGACTGAGATATATCAGGCAGCTTGGGATGTGCCACCTTGTATTTCCCGGAGCGAATCATACAAGGTTTGAGCATTCACTTGGTTCCATGTACCTGTCCCAGATGTTTGCAGATACTCTCGAAATTGAGGAAAGAGATCTCTTTGTTGTGTCAGCTCTGCTCCATGACATTGGCCATCCCCCACTGAGCCATGGTGCTGAAGAAACATTTCAGAAGATCACAGGGTTGGATCATCTCCACGCCGGGGTCAGGATAATACTGGGTCATGAGGAGTTCTCCGGCAGCAGTATACCCGGAGTCCTTGAGGATATAGGCATAAGTCCCAAGGATGTGGCCGACATACTCCTATTTAAATCAAGACCAAGAAGGCTTATTTCCAGACTGGTGAGCGGACCAATCGACGTTGATGAGCTGGACTATCTCAGGCGGGACGCAATGTATACAGGTGTCACCATGGGAAACGTTGATCACAGGAGGATACTCAATGTTGCCAAGATTGTGGGGGATGACGTGGCCATTGAGGAAAAAGGCATCGGTACACTTGAATCCATCCTGATTTCAAGGATACTGATGTACAGTTCCGTCTATTTCCACAAGACCTCACGAATTGCCCAGATAATGAGCGAATATGCCATAAACCGGAACATCAATAAATTCCAGCATCCGTTTTCAATGACCGACAATGACTTTTATTCAATAATCTCACACGATTCAAGCATGATATCAAGACAGATCGTGAACAGAGATTTACATAAACCTGTATTGAGATTTCACTACACTCCCGAGCTTCTGGCATCAATAAGGGATACACTTATCAATAGCGACCTTGAGGACTGGGAATACATAATTGATGTCATTCCGCCACTGGACTTTGCCGGCCCCGGGCGGGTCAAATCAGATATGAATGTGCTCAGTAACAATAAGCTGGCAGATGTAACAAGCCTTTCTCCACTCATAAGGACCCTCAGGGAAACTCTTGAGAAAAAATCCATAATAGTTTCATCAAGATCGGCGAGAACTGATCGCGTGAGAGAACTTCTGGGAAGCATTCAATGATCCCATGTCAATTCTTTTTCAGGTCCTTTATCATGCGGTAAGCTCCTCTTGATCCATCGTAGAGTTCATGATAGTATTTTGGCATGTGCTCAATGATCTCATAGCCATGTTTTTTGTAAAAATTAATTGCCTGGGTGTTCCTGTCCCTGACCTCCAGAACAGAATTTGCGAAGCCTCTTGAAGACATCTCCTTCTCTATGGCCTCAAGCAGTAAGCCTCCTGCTCCTTTCCCCTGGTAATCTGGATCAACCGCTATGCTCTCTATGTCTGCAGATTGATCGCCAAGTGGCAATAC
>JAJZZZ010000009.1 GCA_021797265.1 Thermoplasmata archaeon | reverse complement strand
TTTCCATATAACTTAAATGCAGAATTGCTATTAAATGGCTGTTAAAAGATTTTTAAGCCTGATTATTTCCTCCCTAAGGCATGATAAAATGAGAATGAAAATTTACGATGACAGTATCCATGGATGCCTGTCTTATGCAATCGGAGACCAGGTATCTGGAGCAGCAGTCCTTATCGACCCTCTTAATGAGATAGGTTCTGAAAGATACATACTGGATTTGCAGGACATGGGGCTAAGGCTGAAGTGGATCATAGAAACGCACCTACATGCAGACCACATATCATGTGCACACCAAATATCGGATCTGACTGGTGCACCTGTTGTCATGGGCACATCTTCACCAGTGTCATTCCATTTTGAGCCTTCCTCCAAACTCCAGGAGATTCATCTGGGGCATCTTAGCTTCAAATTCATGGATACGCCGGGGCACACATCTGAAAGCATCTCCATAATACTCACCGATAGATCAAGAGGCTCTGACCCTCTGGCGGTTTTCAGTGGTGATCTTCTATTTGCAGGTGATGTGGGTAGGTCTGATCTTGCACTCACTCCAGAAGAGGAGAGGGTCATGTCAGCAAACTCCTTCAGAAGTATTCAGAAAATTATGGAGCTCCCGGATTCAGTCTTACTGTATCCGGCACATTATGGAGCCTCTAAGTGTGGTGGAATTTTCATGTCTGGGTCCCAGTTCTCCACCATCGGTTTCGAAAGAAGAAACAACAGGTTCCTCTCATTTAGAAATGAAGATGACTTCTGGAAATTCCAGAGCAGATTCAGGAAGCTTGAGCCAGAAGGAGTCAGGATTATTAGAGAGAGAAATATCACAGGATCGTCAAAATGAATTCAAAACTGGCTGAAATTAATGAAAAGGTTGCCTCGGGAGAAGCTGTGGTCATAGACACTCGTACTGCCAGAGAATTTTCCAGAGCGCATATTCCGTCCTCTGTCAGCGCCCCATACAATTCATGGGGATGGGGCAAAGCTGTCAGCGACTGGCTTAATGGGCAGGATCTCCAGGTTGTCCTTGTGTCAAACAACAGCGTTGTCTCTGACAAGGCACTGAATGAGTTGAAGGCACACAAGATAGAGCCTATAATTGCAATTTCAGATGATCTTAAGGAGTGGGCGGATGAAAACCTTCCAATTGCAAGGCTCATCGAAATTGAACCGGATGTTCTTGAGAGCGAGATGGAGGAATGGGAGATTATCGATGTCAGAGAACCCTATGAGCTGAATTACGGAATGATAGAGGGAGCAAAAAATGTCCCCATGTCAGATGTGCAGAATCTTGTGAACTCACTTGACAGGAGCAAGAAGTATGCCATCGTGTGTGCACATGGAAATAGAAGTGAGGCAGCTGCACTTTATCTAAGTGATAACGGATTCCATGCTGCCACTGTTGTGGGTGGAATGGCAAACTGGATAAACAAGTCCCTCCCGGTTGTTTATCCGGAATGATTGCTCTACAAAATCTAAATTTCATACAGAATACAGCCACTGCCTGTATTTCTCATTCTTACCGTGGACAGCGGAGCTGTATTCGCCCAGAATTTCCCTGGTAATTTTCCCTGGTTTTCCATCCGCTATCTTTATGCCGTCAACAGAAACTATTGGTGTTATTTCGGCTGCTGTACCAGCAAAGAATACTTCGTCTGCACTGTAAACCTCATCGCGGAGAATGAGCCGTTCAGTTACATTGAATCCTCTGTCTCTTGCTATCTTTATGACAGAGTCCCTTGTTATACCCATTAGAATTGCTGACTCCGCCCCAGGTGTCACAATCTCTCCATTCTTTACAATGAAGATGTTCTGGCCGGCACCTTCAGCTACGTACCCCTCCCCGGATGTGAATATGGCCTCGTCATAGCCTGATGTACGTGCGTCCATGCTTCCAAGTATTGAATTCAGGTAATTGCCACTTGCTTTGGCTTCAACCGGAAGTATAGAAGAATTTATCCTCTTCCAGGAGGATACCTTGCATCTGATCCCTTTCTCCACCTTTTCCTGGAAGTATCCTCCCATCTTCACCGTCATGACAGCCAGGCTTACCTTCATCCCATCCGTTACAAGGGATACGCTTTCAGAATTGAAGAATGCAAATGGCCTGATGTAACATTCCTCCGGGCCATTTGCCCTTACTGTGTCAAGTATTGCTCCGGAAATTTCATCCTCTGTCCTTCCTATGTTCATCCGATATATCCTGGCTGTATTCAGGAATCTCCTTACATGATCAGAGAGCCTGAATACTGACAGGCCTGAACCTGTACTGTACGCCCGAATACCCTCGAAAATACCACTCCCATACTGGAGGGAATGATTCAGGATAGGGACCTTTGCCTCTGACTCATCTACAAGTTTACCGTCATACCATACTTTTGATGCCATGCAGGTAAATTCATTGTTCATATAAATACAGAACCAACATTGCCGAAAGAAGATACAGATCAAAAGGAATGTGAACAAAACTATTAAGAAACCTGCAATAACCTCTCATTCATGTTAATTGTGGCATCAAATTCCTCCATCGGACTTGCAAGGAAATTATCCGATATTCTGGGAGCCAGGCTGTCAGGTTGCAGCACCAAAAGGTTCCCGGATGGTGAGCTTTATGTCAGGATTGAGTCAGACCTGAAAGGGCAGGATGTCATTGTGGTTGGAAACACACGAAGCGATTCCGATATCCTTGAGACCCTGTTCCTTATCAACTCGTCGAAGGAAAATGGAGCATCGTCGGTGAAGCTTGTAATTCCCTATTACGGTTATGCAAGGCAGCACATGATTTACAAACCCGGGGAGAGTGTCTCCTCCAGGGCGGTACTTAAAACCATGGAAAACTGGGCTGATGAGATCATATGTGTTGAGATACATGATAAGGCCACGGTTGGATTTGCCTCAAAACCTTTCACAAACGTTGAGGTTATAGACTCCCTTGGAGACTTCTTCAAAGACAGGAAAATAGACATTGTCATATCACCGGACGATGGAGGGTTTTCCAGGGCAGAGAAACTGGCAGAACGCATCGGTTCAAGGGCACTTTATATTGAGAAGAAGAGGATTGATTCCAGAACAGTTCAGATGAGCCTCCCAGAAGATGATTACTCTGGGAAAAATATCCTCCTTGTGGACGACATCATATCAACTGGCGGCACAATAATTAAGGCGATTGGCCTCCTAAAATCAAAATCTGCCGGGCGGATATACGTTACCGCCATCCACGGGGTATTTGCATCCGGATCCCAGAGCCAGATTTCAGCTGTATCCGATGGGCTCTGGGTGACTGATACAATAGATGGAGAATTCAGTTCCATATCTGTTGCTCGTGATCTGGCAAAGGTACTGGATAGGTGAATCAAATGATAGAGGAACTCAGAAACTGTCAGAAAGATGGCCCGTTCCGTGGTGAGGAGTGCTCAGTGTGCGGATCCAGAGGAAGGCTCCTGATGAAGGGCGGCGAAATTGAAGGAGTGGGCAGGATACTTGCAGGAATGCTAAGGCATTTCCCTGAAAACTATGGCGTCAGGATGGATGACCATGGATGGGTCAAGCTATATTCAGTTGCGACAGTAATAAGGGCTCAGAAGAAGAGTTTCTGGTGGCTGACTCCTTTTCATATAGAGGCTCTGGTACGGACAGATCCTAAGGAGAGGTATCAGATAAATGATAAGGAGGAAATAAGGGCCACATACGGCCATACAATACCTGTTAATCTTGATGACCTTCCAGCTGATGATATTCCTGAGGTGCTCTACTACCAGACCACTGATGAAGAGCTGGAATTTATACGGGAGACTGGAATCAGCCCTTCGGACAAGAGCTGGGTCCACCTTTCCCTGACACCACGCCAGGCATATATTTCCGGCCTGTTTCACATTGAAGCACCTGCTGTTGTTCCGGTTGACACTAAATCCATGATAAAGTCGGGAATAAATGTTTACAGAGCAACCTCCGATGTATTTTTAGTTGATAACATACCTCCAGAATTTGTTGGAGAAAAGATTGCTGAGACATTTGAACCCACTCCGGAGGAGGCAAAAGAACTCTCCCATGTCAGGGAAAGGCAGGAGAGAAAAAGGCAGACAAGAAGTGATATGGAACCATAACACCTTTACTGTTTGGTTTCACTTCCAGCCTTAATTTTAATCTGAGTGCCCAGCCAAATGTGATATTACAGCGTCCCTGCCTGAAATCATGGCGGACCTGATATCGTACTGGAACCTCTGCATCATGTAAACATCCGGGTTTTTCATGGGTTCCTTTACAAAAACTATCCCTGCAGAAATTGCCTTCTCAGAAAACCCATCTCTTCTTACTCTGTCCAGACTCGAAAGGCTGCGCTCTGTCATTGTGACTTTTCTTCCTTCTCCAGCCATCTTGAGGGCCTGATCGTGATACTTGAATATGTTTGAGTCTATCTTCACTTCATCTTTGTCTGGAAGATCAGGATAAACTCTATCCGGATTGCAGACAATTCCTTCGCCCTTGAGTTCCTGGCCAACTTTCAAGATAATTCCATATTTTTCAATCATCTTCTGGTAATACTCTATTACACTGAGAAATTCTCTCCTCTTTTCAGGATCTGAAATCTCCAGGAGCTGGCCGCCTATCTCTCTGCTCCTTTCGTAAATGGTAACTGAGGCACCTCTTGAGGCGGCAAATGAGGCTGCTTCCAATCCTTTGACACCTGCTCCGCCTATGTCAATTTCCCTTCCTTCAAGCCTCAGATTCCATACAGATGTTGCCTCAAGCCCCAGATCAGGGTTTACAGTACATCTGACTTCACCGTATCCAAGGTCTCTGCAGGCCTGGTTGCATCTTATGCATGGCCTGACTGTACCGGAATTTCTTATTATCTTTGAAGCGAACTCAGGGTCTGCCAGCATAGCCCTTCCAACCGCAACAAGGTCAGCCTTTCCAAGAATCTCAACTGCATCATTTCTGTCCGTGACAGAACCCACAACTATTGTGGTCACAGATGGTTTCCTTGGAAGTTTCCTGTAGATGTGCATCTTTCCGGAATAGAATGATGAGGATGATCCTGGAGGCGCAAATCTTCCTGCTGAGAAGTGTGCATAGTCTATACCCTTTAGGGATTCAGCCACCTTGAGGCCGTAATCCGGGCCGTACCCGTCCGGGTCATCCTCGTATAGGCTCAATCTTATTCCTACGTTTAGTGATGTGCTGTCTCTGATCGAATCAATAATTTCCTGTGCAAACCGTAATCTGCCGTTGAAATCATTTCCATACCTGTCGGTTCTCCTGTTCAGTGAAGGTGACAGAAACTCCTGCACCAGGTACCCATGAGCCCCATGTATCTCTACACCATCAAAATTGGAGTGTTCAGCTATCTTTGCCGCCTTCTCGAAATCTCCTATCACCTGCTCGATGTCATCCAGGGTCATCTCGCCAGGTGTTGTGCCTGCATAATCCACTGAAGTTGGTGCATATGCAGGCATTCTGTTAGTTTCCAGGAATGCCTTCCCACCGGCATGGACCAGCTGGGCAAATATGGATGAATTGTGCAGATGGATTCTTTCTGTCAGTCTCCTGAACTTTGGAATGTGATCCGGATTGTATATGCCCATCTCATTTCTTGAACCACGGGCATTCCTGTCATTTACGTATGAATATTCTGTTATAATCAGGGCTGCTCCCCCTTTAGCCCTCTGCTCAAGATAAGAAATATGATTCTCGTTGGTGCTCCCATCAGGATTGGCAAGGTTTGAGATCATAGGGGCCATTACGATTCTGTTCTTAAGATCCAGATTGCCTAATCTAACCCTGTCGCTTAGATTCATCATGAGGGTGATTGCCCTATCACTTTTAAGTGTAATCAGACATATTCACAAAATTATTTAACTGATCTGAAGCAGTAAAATCTTCTTCTCGTATCAGTCATGCAGATCTGTGTCTCAACAAATCCCATACTTTTTAACAATTCAATGGAGTACAGGACCGAACGCTTTGATAGGCCAGTAAATTCCATTATCTCATTCAGCCTTGATATTTTTCTTGACCTGATAAACTCGAATACCTTTAATGCTGAAGGTGTTAAGTCTGGAATAATCTGGACATTTTCCATGGTTATGAATTGTATGACCTTAAAGTATTTAAACATGGGTGAACAAAATTGATTACACCCTGTATTAAATTATTCAGAAATGGAGATTGCCACTCTCTGTTATGAGAATGATGATGAGTTAATGCCTTATTTCTATCTGATTGCAATGGATCCGCTTCTGCTCATTTTGCAATCCCATTGAGGAAACTTTCGGCCTTTTCCAGAAGGTCTCTCTGGTTCTTGAATGTCAGTGAAGCCATGGCCTTATCATATGTCATCCATACATGACCCACATGTTCATGGGAGATTTTGACCTGCAGCTCGGAATCCACTCTCCCAAGAAACATTACTACCTCTTTATCGCTTGATTTGCCTGATCTCCTGTATCTGTAATTCATTACTTCCCTGAAGCCTTCAATTATTTTAGGGTCCAACCCGCATTCTTCCCTTGTCTCCCTTATTGCAGCCTCAAGCTCAGTCTCCCCGCTTTCTATGTGGCCTTTTGTGTAATCAAGAAACCCCTGTGACCTCTCCAGAAGCAGATATTCCCTTACGTTTCCACGAACCCTGAAAGTAACAATGCCGCAACTTTTTTCCTTTTCTCCCTCCCCTTTTTCAGCAGATTCCATGGATTCACTAGGAAACTGTGGCATAATAATTTGACCCTGAAATGCACTTCTTTGAAACTTGCGAAATATTTAATTTAGAATTTGGTTAATGGCTTTTGCATGGATCAGACTGACAAACGGATAGTTTTCAACCTTCTGAAGAACGGAAGGGTATCCCAGAGGCAGATTGCTTCAGATCTTGGAATTTCTGCCCAGGTCTTAAACTACAGAATGAACAAACTCATTGAGGATGGCATAATAAAAACCTTTTTCCTTCATGTTAACCCCCAGATATACGGGAAAATGGAGGAGTTCGCAGCTTTCAAGACAGAAAAACAGTATGATGGTGAGATCTCCCTCAAACTGAACTGCCTTGAGGAAATCACACTTTACGGTTTCGTAGGCACTTCCAGGGAGGAACTTAACCAGAAAATAGCAAGGGCAACTGAGGTGCTTGGTCTGCCTGTGATGAGATATCTCCCTCCGCCTCCAAAGATATCAATGAACATTCGGGACCTTGACTTCAAGATCATAGATCTACTGAAAAAAGACCCAAGGATGTCAATATCAAATATCGCTACCGCCCTTGATGTCCCATATATGTCTGTGAAAAGAAGGATCAACCTCATGGAGGAGAACCGTGTAATAGGTGTTATTACTCAGGTTGATCTTTCAGGAGGTGAGCTTGTCCTGTATTCCATATTTTCCAACTCTGTCGACAGCTTCTTCCCCTCTCTTGCGCAGAGCACAATATTCGCTATAAGAGATGCGTCAGCCGGATTTGCCCTCTGTTATGCTGATTCACTGAAGACAGCGAAGAGCAGTGTCACTAAAGTCAGGGAGCAGGATCCTGGCGCTGAAGTAATGGTTCTTTATGACTATGAGTTTTATCAGTAATTCTTTCGCCGATTCATCTACTGGTATGTGCTTTGAAAGCTCAACCGGACTCAAATGATTTATTACCCAATTAGCTCTTGATCCCGCTGGTTAACTATGAAGGGAAAACGTATTCTCCTCACCGGAGGGGCGGGCTTTATTGGCTCAAACATGCTTGAGGCCCTTATCAGAGACAATGAGGTAACTGTATTTGACAACTTCTCAAATGTTGACAACAGGTATATCAGGAAATATGAGGAGGACAAACACTTCTCCCTTCACCAGGGGGATCTTGCCTTGCCCGATTCATACAAGGGCCTTGGAAAATTTGATGTGGTAATCCATCTTGCAGCAAACTCGGATGTTAAGAATGGGGCAGGTGATCCTGGAATAGATTACAGGAATAATGTGGAGGCAACATTCAGGCTCCTGGAATTCATGAGAAAAGAGGATGTCAGAGAGATGTTATTCTCCTCCAGCTCCACAGTTTATGGAGAGACAACTGTCCTCCCGACACCTGAATCCTATGGCCCATACATGCCAATCTCCAGTTATGGTGCCTCCAAGATGTCCTGTGAAGGTTTTATAACCGCATATTCCAATTATTACGGATTCAGAAGCACAATATTCCGCTTTGCCAATATTGTTGGGAAGAACTCCACACATGGGGTGATATACGATTTCATAAGGAAACTTCAGAAGAACCAGTCTGAACTGGAGGTTCTTGGTGACGGTACCCAGAGAAAATCATATGTCCACGTTAGCGACTGCGTAAATTCAATGCTCTATATCCATGATAGATCACGGAGAACAGACATTTACAACCTTGGAAACCCAGGAACAACAGGAGTTAAGAGGATTGCTGAAATAGTCCTTCAGCATATGAAATTAACAGACACAAGGATCCGTTATACTGGAGGGGAAGAGGGCCGTGGATGGAAAGGGGATGTCAAGGTTGCGCAGCTTGATATCACAAAGATGCTGGCTACCGGGTGGAAGAACACCCTTGACAGTGAGCAGTCCGTGGTCAGGGCCACAAAGGAAACCCTTTCACAGATGGGGATAGCATGACCTCGGCGGACTATTCATACGATCCACTCATAAGGTGGGTGGTTAAGTATTCTCCAGTATCCAAATACAACATGTCACTCAGTGGTCTTCCTGAGGTGAAATTCAGTGATTTTGGCATAGATACTTCATACCGCCCGGATTTGGGAGACAGAAAGGGGATGGAGAAAGTATTCAGGGATGAGCTCTGTAAACTCTACGGCTTTCCTGAGAAGAACGTCCTGATTACAACTGGAGGTTCAGAGTCCATATTCCTCCTGAGTAAATACTTCCTTGACAGGAAATTCAGCATAATGGAGGGATATCCTGAATACCCTCCACTATTCACAGTCCCGGAATCCATGGGTGGCAAGATATCGAAGCACACCTATTCCTCTGTCAGGGAAAAGTTTCTGACCGCAGGACCAAGAGACGTGATGTTCATGTCCAATCCCAACAATCCTCTGGGAAGCTATATCAGAAAGGATATGGTTTCAGGCCTTCTAAGGTCTGGAGGAGATGCTTCTTGGATATATGCAGATGAGGCTTTTCTTGAATTCATGCTACAGAACCGTCCAGAAAGCCTTTTCGCAGATGGGTACAACATTGTAATTAACGGAAGCATGACAAAATTCTATGGCTTCTCCAATTTCAGAGTTGGATGGATAGTTGGGCCGGAATCCATGATCAGGCAGCTTGACATCCTCAGATCCATAACTGGAGCACAGAATCCGTCGTATCCTTTGTGGATTGCCACGCAATGCCTTCAGAACAGGGAGAAATTCCAGAAAAGGGCCAGAGCTGTTGTTGGCAGGGACCTTTCATTACTGCGCTCATTTCTGTCAAAACATTCCGAACTTAAGCTTGAGGCCGATCCTGGGAATGTCAGCTTCTGCTTCATAAAATATTCCTTTGATATGGACTCAGAGGCTTTCTGCTCCACTCTCTTGGACAGAACTGGTGTTCTTCTGTCGCCAGGATCATACTTTGGCCTTGAGAGAGGTTTCAGGATGTGCCTCACCCAGAATGAAAGAGAATTTTCGGAATCGCTTGAAGCCCTGGGAAAATTTCTTGACTCAATGAATTAGGAGTCATAGAAATTTTCTGAACCATTTCAGGGTCTCAGTGAATTCTGCCTCCATGTGCTTTTTTTCCGAAAATCCATGGCCCTCCCTTGGGAAAAGGAGAAGCCTGACATCCTTTCCCTTATCCTTCATTGCCTGATACATCTCGAATGCCTGGGATTTCGGCACAACCGGATCCTCAATGCCCTGCATGATCAGAAGAGGGACTTTCATGTGGTCTATATAATTAAGGGGAGAAAATTTCTCATACAGATTCCTCCTGTATGGATCCTCGTTGTAGTGGGCCCTGTCCCATGCTGGAGCGAGGGAAGTCCCATGGAAGCTCACCCAGTTCGAAATGCCGAATAGTGCTACTCCAGTTCTGAAAACTTCAGTCTGAGTAACTGCCCACATAGTCATGAAACCGCCATAGGAGCCGCCTTTTATGAAAATGTCCTGCGTCTTCACCCTTCCTGTCTCTTTCAGATATTCAATTCCAGAGAGAATGTCCTGGAAATCCATGCCTCCCATATCGCCTATGTTAGCTTCTGCATATTCTCTTCCCTTCCCGGTGCTTCCCCGGTAGTTCGGAAGAAATACTGAGAACCCCTCATCAACGTAAATTGTGCTCCTGTCTACTATTGACGGATAAGAAAATGATGTTGGGCCCCCATGGACATTTACAATGAGTGGTGATTCAGGTTTATCTGAAATGAGATATCCATATATCTCCGTGCCATCTTTTGATTTCCACCTGAGGAACTCTGTTTTGTGAGGTTTGGTCCCTATGATTTCATGATTAATGTCAGTAAGTGATTTTCTGCCATCAAGCCCAAATGAATACACCTCCTGTGGGCTTTCCGGATCTGTGAAAGGCAGAATGAAATATTTTCCGTACAGGGAAAAGGATGGGGAAGGACCAGGAACTGATGTGCCCTGCGTTTCCCACAGGTCATTCCATTTCCCATCATAGGAGCTTATTCCCGTGGTGTTTTCCTCTCTCCAGAGGGCAACCACTTCATTTCCCCTGAACTGAAGGCAGGTGTATGTCCTTTTATGGCCTTCTGTAAGATTTTTCACAGTGCCATCTTTTGCACTGTACAGGAGGACATCCCCGGAAGTGAGCCCTCTATCGCTGCATATGCTCTCCAGTACAGATACATTCCCGGAAGATGATATTCTTGGGCAGGAGAGTTCTCTCCATTTCGGATCATATATCTCCTTCACTCCTTTTCCTTCAAGATCAAGTGTGAAGAGCCTTGAATTATACCACGCAGACTCCCCCTTTTCCCTTGAGGCAGATATGACGATCTTCCCTGCCCTCTCATAGAAATCCCAGACCTGCAGATTCTCGGTGATTCTGCTTATTCCCATACCTGGAATGTAATGATATAGCGAGCTGTAACAATCATCATCCATGAAGAAATACTGGTCACTCCCTTCCTCTTTCTCCTTAACCCTCTGAGGACCATCAGCATCCTTCATTATGAATAGAACTCCTCCAGCTGATGATATGAGGATCTCCTGGGGTTTGGATGAAAGTTTTACTAGTTCTGGTGACCATCCGGAAGATGAAATGGTGGAGCCAAGCCCTATACCTGATTCTGATCCCTTCTTCCAGGCAAATGCAATCCTTAACCCGTCATCAGAGACAGAGGGCCTGTCATAGTTTATTTTCCTATCCTTGAGCGTCAGGATCTTCTTTCCTTCAGATACATCATACATTTCTATGAATGATCTGTTATCCTTGCCCTTCTCCCTGTAGGTATTGGATGCTGAAACTGCGAAGTATCTTCCATCAGGTGTTGATGAGAAGCCTGAGATGTTCTTCATGGCAAACAGCCTTTCTATCCCTTTTTCCATTTGCATACCGGGCAATGTCGCTGAAACTATTTTATCTTTACAGAGAATTTCAGTGCCTTGCCAGACAGTTCGATCAGATGGAGGGAACTCGCATTCAGTGAACCTGATGTTATGACCGATTCAGTTGCATACAGGGAAAAGTCACATCTTCTTCTCCCATCTAAGGGTGAAATTAACAGTTTTCTTGCCATTATGTCCAGAGACAGCATACGCTTCCTCATAGGTTCTGATGGGCTAAACTCATTGACCCGAATGGAGGCATTCTTTCACAGGGTTTATTCTGCAGTGGCGTCTGAGCCTGTTTCTGATATCAAGGAGAGCATTGAAAGCATGATTCTCACCAACAGCCTGAGATCACATTTCATCAGGGATTTCTATGCCCCTTCATTTGTCAGGGGCCTGTTCGATCTTCAGGCGGCAACCGACCTGGAGTCTGTCGTATATGAGGTGAATTTGCGCACTGGAGGATTTCATCATGGAAGATACAGATTCAACTTCTTCATCAGAATCGGAACCTCTGATCCGGAAGGCCTTGGAGAGGTGAAGAAACTAGTTTTCAGGGAGATGCTTAATCTCAGGAGACAGTCAAGGTGGAAACTGAGGACTGATAAGTACGCAACCTCGGACGATATCCTCAGAAACTCCGGGAACCTTATCAATTTCATCAGAATACCAAGTGAAAGAGATTCATTCTGAAGACCTATCATCCTCTCCATTGAGGATCTCAACACACTTTTCAGCCACAGCCTCCGAATCTTTTTCATCCAGGCCTGATTCAACTGCAGCCTTTGCAAAATCACCGTAAATTGAATCCAGATACTGGCGGTAGTGCCTCACAGCCATCTTTGAGTCCTGGTCATTTGGAATCCTGAATTTCAGTTTACCTGAAATGAGGCAGATCCTTGCAAATTTTGCCTGCTGAATGCTGCTGAAAAATATTCTCTCCCCATCGATGAAGAGGTTCACGCCTTCAAGCTCCCTGTACATACTGAGGTCCCTGAATTCATGAACACTGAATTCCCTTCCGGGATATCCCTCTGGTAGGAAATCACCAGGGAAATCTTTCAGAGGAAATTTTCTGATCAGTTTTGCAGCGATCTCTCTGGCTTCTGTCTCATCCATATGTTCTGATCTCCTTGTAGTATTTACACGCTGAGTTACCTTAAAGTGTTATCAAGCATTCCCTGCGGATGGATTTTCTTTCGCCTGTAAACATATACGGGGCCATTGTCCTGGTAATAATGATGCTGTTCTATTTCCGAGAATCACGCGGGAAAATATACACACTCCTCTTTGGGATAACCTGCTTCTTCTCATCATCCTACGGTTTCCTCTCAGGAGCGTGGCCTTTTGGGATCATAGAGCTTGCCTGGGGGCTCATGACACTGAGAAAGTATGTTGGACTCGGAGGGAAAAGATGATCAGCTCTTTCCTGCCTCTTCCTCCAGGGAGTAACTGGGAATCGTGTGGTTCCTTCTTGAGGAGAACGGATGGAAAGAGTGGCCGTTTCCCTTATAGAATTTAGAGAAGAACTCCACATAAAGAAGCCTTGCACCCTGAATACCTGGTTCGAATATTGCTATGACCAGGTTGAAAAGCTGGCCCAGAACAAGGATTATGATTCCAACGATTGCAAGGAGAGGTGATTTCTCCACACCCTTCATGAATATCAGATCTATAACCTCTGAAAGTATAACCGAGGCCAAAAGAATGCCCAGAATTCGGGTATATGAGAGTATGTGGCTTATTATTGAAAGGACCTCTATTGCACCTGTTGCCTTCTCCGTGGCAATGACAGTGCCGACTCCAGCAATGATCATCGCAATGGAAATTGGGGTCTGCGGGCTAGTTGAGAAATTGAACGCCAGATCGTGATGGATTAGCGCAAGCCCCAGAATGGCAAATCCCCATGATACAAGGATCCATCCGATCCTGCTCACCATTCCCGCCCTGTGCCTCCTGTAATATTCGTTAATGAAACCAAGAACAAGGCCGAACGATACCATTCCAAGACCGATGTATCCTGTGAAGAGAAGAAGCTTTGGAACCATAACAGACTGTGGCACCAGATCAACCGGCTGAGGCGGGAAAGCTCCTATGTGAGCCCCACTGAATCCAGAAATGAGCTGGAACACTGTGACAGGAAGAAGTGGAAACCCGAAGAATGAATTGAATAGCAATCCTGCAACTATGGCTACGATTGACCCCACCATAAGAGTTTTAGCAAGAACTCTCAGTGGGTTTTTTCCGAAAATCGTCAGTGCGAATGAGGTGAGTTTCTTCGGTACAATCGTTTTTGGATTTGGGGAATTGAGCTTCTTCGACATCCATATTGAAAGCGCAAGGATGACCAGCCCGTAACCCCAGTCTCCAACCATGATCCCGAAGAATACAGGGAAGATTATCCCAAATATTATTGTTGGATCCACCTCATATTCCTGTGGAAGTGAGTAGAACCGGACAAAGAATTCGTAGAACCTGAACCTTCTGGGATTGTTGAACATTGTCGGAGGCTCCTCGGAAGACTCTATCTCCCTTATTATTATCTTTCCGCCGGAGACATTTTCAAGAAGCCTTGACATTGGTTTGAAACGCTTGCTGGGTATCCACCCCTCCATGACAAATGTATCCTCTGTCGTGAGGAACTTTTCAGATACCTCCAGTTTTCTGTTTTCGATCTCAAGCTGCTCACGGATCTGGACAATCCTCTCCCAGTATCTGGATGAAATGGATTTCAGCTCCTCCATTACTTCCTTCAGAGTATTGCTGTTATCCTCCAGCCGCTTTTTGAGCATAGCCCTGTAGTCCTGCGATCTTCCGCTCATCTCCGGAATATGTAGCATTGAGAGAGCGTTGTCGTTGACGATCCTTGCAAGATCCGAATCGGCACCATGCCTGATGGATACAAGAACTGAGGAATCGGAAACAGGGTGCATAAGAACAGGTTTGAGTTGTTCCAGCAATGGCCTTATTGCCGCTGTCTCGTTTCCGGAGACAACGTATGAGGTGATTGTGAGGCCACTGAGGATACCAAGATCTAGATTAAAATCACCGAGGCTGTCAAGAGCAGAAAGCCGGTTTTCGATCTCCTTCTTTTCTGAGAGCAGATCTTCCTCCCTTCTTTTCAGTGTGGATATCTCATCGTGCAGATTCAGGGATTCCGCTTCCTTCAGAAGTGTTTCCATGTCGAAGCTTGCTTTGCTCTCAGCCTGAGATGGGGGCAAAGCCACCTCATATCCTCTGAACCTCTGAAGCAGTGCATTGATCTTTCTGTATATTTCATCTGGCCTGCCTGGCCTTAACAGTTTTCCAATGTCGCCAGATACAGGTTCAAGCTGTATTACACCGGAATCATGAAGTGCCGAGACAATTGGCCCCTTCATTGATGATGAGGCAATTATCCTTACTCTTGACATATTTTCCGGTTTGAGGCTCAAATTACTTCACACCCGCGTATTCCTTCAGGAGTCTGTCAAAAAGGGCAACCAGATCCTCATCAGATATCATGAGCTTCATCCTTGAGGCCTTTATCCTTGCATTCTCAAGTATTCTGGATGCTTCCTCCTCGGCCTCCTTTCTGGATGCTTCAATTTTCCTTTCCCTCTCCTCAGAAAGTTTTTTCTCTGTCTCAAGAAGGCTGTTCCTGAGGCTTTCCTCCAGTGCTTTCAGCTCGGCTTCCTTCTGTGATTTCATCTCTTCTACGGAGAGAGAGACATCATTCTCCTTGTCCTTTATTGCTTTAAGCGTGTCGAGATCGTCCATCAATTTCACCTCAGCAGAAAGAAAGCCAGCACGAACAGTGCAATGGAAGGGTTCAGGAAGCCAAACAGGATCCTTATGTTCCTGAAGCGCCTGAGATTCCTGTTGTTCTTTAGGTCATCGAAGGTTATCTGCCTTGTTGGATAGTATTTCACATACTTTGTCCAGTACTTCACTGGTTAACATCCCCCTTTCTTGTTATCTTTCTCTTCACTATCTTGAGTGTGGTAAACATATCCCTCTCGATCTCCTCAAGCCTCATCCTTATGAGTTTGGCCTGGGAGTTCAGCTGAGGTATCATTATGTTTTCCAGAGCGTTCGACCTTCTCTTGGTCTTCTCTATCTCATGGAGAAGCTTCCTCATTGAGTTTTCCTTCTCTGCAATCTCAATTATCTGATTGTAAACTTTCTCAAATATGTTCATGGCATCATTTATTGCCGTTGGTACCGATGATGCCTTGTAAACTCTTGACAGTATTGTCTGATTGTATTCCGGAGACAGCTCAGGTATCCTGACCCCCATGACATTCTTGAGGTCGATATCCACCATCGGATTTGATGACATGTACGCAATCCTCTCTAGTTCCATGGTTCCGGAGACTATCTCTGCGATCCTCAGTGTTTCCATTGCCTCGCCTATCTCTGCCCTCAGGTTCTCCCTCAATCCCTTGACAGATCTGCTGATCTTGAAGAATTCCATCACAATCGCAGACCTCTTCATCTTAAGCAGATCAAGCCCACGCTTGGCAAGCTTTATTCTCCGCTTTGTCCGGATGAGTTCAATTCTTGTAGGCTTGATATCAATCTGAGGCATCTCTACTCCTTCTTCCATTTTCCATATTTTGCTATCTGTTCGCTCTTTACCCTCTTCATATCAGATTCCGGGAGTGTGGAAAGCAGATCCCATCCCAGGTTAAGGGTGGCTTCAATGTTCCTGTCCTCATAGAAGCCCTGGTTCACGTATTTGCTCTCAAAGAGATCAGCGAACTTCAGGTATTTCCTGTCGTTGACGCCAAGTGCCTCCTCCCCAACTATTGCACTGAGTGATCTGAGATCCTTCCCATTTGCGTACGCTGAATATATCTGATCAGCCACACCCCTGTGATCATCTCTTGTCCTTCCCTTCCCTATTCCCTGGTTCATCAGCCTGGACAGTGATGGCAGCACATCCACTGGAGGGTACAGCCCTTTTCTCTGAAGGTCCCTGCTCAGAACAATCTGGCCCTCTGTAATGTATCCTGTAAGATCAGGAATGGGGTTTGTAATATCATCCCCGGGCATTGTAAGTATGGGGATCTGCGTTATTGATCCATTGCGGCCCCGTATTTTCCCGGCCCTCTCGTAAATGGTGCTGAGATCCGTATACATGTATCCGGGGAATCCTCTTCTTCCCGGAACCTCCTCCCTTGCTGAGGAGATTTCTCTGAGGGCTTCACAGTAGTTTGTCATGTCTGTCAGGATCACCAGGATGTGCATTCCCCTCTCGTATGCCAGATACTCTGCAGTTGTTAGTGCAACCTTCGGAAGTATGATTCTCTCCATACTTGGATCTGATGAAAGATTCAGGAACAGGACCGATCTTGATATGGCATCTGTTTTGGTGAATTCGCTTATGAAATAGTTTGCCTCTTCGCTTGTAATTCCCATAGCTCCGAAAACCACAGCAAAACCATCCTGGCTACCCGGGACCTTTGCCTGCCTTGCTATCTGGGCTGCAAGCCTGTTGTGCGGCAGACCTGCAGAAGAGAATATAGGGAGCTTCTGCCCCCTGACAAGAGTGTTCATTCCATCGATGGTTGAAATGCCGGTTTCTATGAATTCTGAAGGTTCCTCTCTCGAATATGGGTTTATGGCATCTCCCACAATCTCTATCTTTTCTTTGCTCACAATAGGCTGAAGATGATCAATTGGTTCACCAAGGCCATTGAATATTCTTCCCAGCATCTCATCAGACACAGATACCCTTGCTGTTGAACCTAGGAATTTAACCTTTGTTCCCGTTATATCCATTCCTGAGGTGGGTCCGAATACCTGCACCACTGCAAGGCCGTTGCTGGTGTCGAGGACCTGCCCTGTTCTCTTCTCACCATTTTCCATGGTTATCTCAACAAGCTCATTGTAAGCCGCATCCCTGACCTTCTCCACAAAAAGAAGAGGGCCGCTTATCTGCCTGACTGTCCTGTAATCTATCTGTGGCATCTATTCCACCTCCAGAATCTTCTTTGACTGATCATGTATCATATTAAGCGTCTCTTCAAAATAAGACGGGAACTCGTTTTCCTTGACTTCCTTCATTCTTGATATTTTCTGCCGAACGCTCATATTCTGGAGCTGTGACATTGATATTCCATTGTCCAGAGCAATCGATTGGGCCCTTCCTAGCTCAACAATGCATTTCAGCATTCCGTACTGCTTCCTGATGGAGCAGTACTGGTCTATCTCGTCGAAGGCACTCTGCTGCAGAAAATCCTCCCTGAGTATTCTGGCTATGTCCAGGACATTCTTCTCTTTTTCAGGAAGGGCATCATACCCAACAAGCTGAACCACTTCCTGAAGTTCAGCCTCCTGCTGGAGCAACCCCATGGCCTCGCTGTATATGCTGCTCCAGTCCTCGGCCACATTCTTATTGAACCAGGGAAGAAGTTCATCATGATACAGTGAATAACTGTTGAGCCAGTTAATTGAAGGAAAGTGCCTCCTGGAAGCAAGTGATGAGTCCAGAGCCCAGAAAACCCTTGTGACGCGCAGAGTGTTCTGGGATACAGGTTCAGAAATATCTCCTCCCGGAGGTGATACGGCTCCAACAATTGTTATTGAACCGTTTCTCTCATCATCCGAAACTACAATCGAATTTCCGGAACGTTCGTAAAATTCTGAAAGCCTTCTTCCCAGATATGCAGGGTAACCCTCTTCCCCTGGCATTTCCTCAAGCCTTCCTGATATCTCTCTCAGCGCCTCCGCCCATCTGGAGGTGCTGTCCGCCATAAGGGCAACATTGTAACCCATATCCCTGTAATATTCTGCAATTGTAATTCCAGTGTAGATACTCGCTTCCCTTGCCGCAACAGGCATATTTGATGTATTTGCTATAAGCACTGTCCTCTCCATGAGCGGTTTTCCGCTCTTCGGGTCCTGCAGCTCCGGGAATGTGGTCAGTATTTCTGTCATCTCATTGCCGCGCTCTCCACATCCCACGTAAACGACAATATCACTGTCAGCCCATTTGGAGAGCTGGTGCTGGACAACTGTCTTTCCACTTCCGAATGGACCGGGGACAGCAACAGTTCCGCCCTTTGCTACCGGAAAGAATGAATCTATGACTCTCTGCCCTGTAATCAGTGGAATATCCGGGGGTAGCTTTCTCAACACTTTCCTGGCAACCCTTACGGGCCATTCCTGCTTAAGCCTTATCTCTGCCTTTCCCCCATCATCCAGATCAAGTGTGCAGATTGTGTCTGAAACCTTGAAATTTCCTGACTTTATGGAAGAAACCACGCCATGGAGGCCGAAGGGAACCATGACCTTGTGCAAGATGATTCCTGTCTCCGGGACAGTCCCTATAACCTGACCTTCTGATACCCTTTCCCCCTTTTTAACGGAAGGTGTGAAATCCCACTCCTTCCCTTCGTTCAGAGGGGATGCTGTGAATCCCCTTCTGATGAAGTCTCCGGAGCTCTGTCTTATAACATCCAACGGGCGCTGTATTCCATCATATATGGATGTGAGGAGACCAGGCCCAAGATCCACCGAAAGGGGCCTGTGTGTGTTCTCAACCTTTTCACCTGGCCTGATTCCGCTTGTGTCCTCATATACCTGAACAGTAGCCCTTTTTCCATCTAGCCTAATGACCTCTCCCACAAGACCGGCATCCCCTACTTTGACAACATCGAACATCCTTACCCCTTCGATGTCCTCTGCAATTACCACCGGCCCTGAAATTCTGACTATTTTCCCCATACATTCAACCTCTGATCTCGACGCCAAGAACCCTTCTTGCAAGATCCGCTACAGATTCCAGGTCCTGGCCGCCTGGAAGCGGAATGAATACTACCACTGGATCCG
>JAJZZZ010000106.1 GCA_021797265.1 Thermoplasmata archaeon | reverse complement strand
AAAGGTCATACCTCAGATCCTTGAGGGAAAGGATGTGCTTCTGCTGTCTCCAACCGGGACCGGAAAAACAGAGGCGGCGATTTTTCCTATTTTACACAAGATACTGACGCAACATCCAGAGCCGGTATCCACACTTTTCATAACGCCCCTGAGAGCTTTGAACAGGGATATGCTTGACAGGTTAATCAGGTATGGAAAAGAACTTGGAATCAGGGTACAGGTCAGGCACAGCGACATATCTGAATCTGCTAGAAGGGAAATAGTCAACCACCCCGGGGACATACTTATCACCACACCGGAAACCCTGCAAATCATGCTAAATGGAAAGAGGCTCCGTGAAATTATAAAGAATGTCAAGTACGTCGTTGTAGACGAACTTCATGAAGCTGCACAGAATGAGCGCGGATCTCAATTTGCCATTGCCATAGAAAGGCTCAGGGAACTCACCGGGGATTTTCAGAGGATAGGTCTTTCAGCCACTATTGGGAATGCAAAAGAACTGGCTCATTTCCTGTCACCGTCCAAGGAAGTAACCATAGTCAAGTCAAACCTGAGAAAAAAAATGGAGATTGCAGTGGGAATACCCCCGAAGGCCCCTGAAGAAGTTGCTGAAGCCATGGGCTGTGATGAGGGTTATGCAGGAGCCATCCTGTATATGTGGGACATGATCCAGAAACACAACGGAACTCTTGTCTTCGTGAACACCAGGAGCTCGGCCGAGGATATTTCCTTCAGGCTGAGGCTTTACGTGGATGACCCTTCTGTGCAGGTTCACCATGGATCTCTGTCGAGGGAGGCAAGAGAAACTGCAGAAGCAGATTTCAAGGCCGGGAAGATAAAGGCCCTGATTTGCACCTCATCCCTTGAACTTGGAATAGATATAGGTACAGCTGACCTTGTTCTTCAACTCAATTCCCCGAGGCAGATAAACAAGCTAATCCAGAGAGTGGGAAGATCTGGCCACTGGATTGAAAAAATATCACTGGGAAAAATTGTCTGCAGCGATATTATTGAACTCGAGGAGGCCACTGCAATCGTTTCGCATATTCTTACGGGGCACCTGGAAGACATCCTCATAAGAAAGAATTCACTTGCAACGCTGGCCAATCAGCTTATCCTCCAGTCCAAGTTCTTCCAGAAAATTGACCTGGACCAGTACTACAAGGTAGTATCATCATCTTACCCTTTCAAAGGCCTTTCCCGGGAAGAATATGACAATGTTGTTGATTTTCTTGTTTCCACAAAGAAACTCTGGAAAGAGGAAAATTTTGCGGGAAAGAGGAAAGGAGTCCTGAACTACTACATTGAGAACATTTCAATGATTCCCAGCGAGAAGAACTTCAAGGTCATCGACATGGTCAACAAGAAGTTCATAGGCACCCTTGACGAGCGTTACGTTGTTAACGAGCTTGAAGCAGGCAGTTACTTTGTCATTAAAGGCTCCACCTGGAGAATTATCAGGATTGAAGAGGAGAAGATACTTGTTGAACCGTTTCCCACTGCAGCCATCGCCCCAAAATGGTCAGGCGAGGATATACCTGTGCTCATTGACGTAACGGGAAAAGTCTCGGAGAACCGGGAGAAAAAAGTAGTCCCCCCGTTTGTTGAGGAACACTCAAGAGAAGAGCTCGAGAACTGGTACAAAAAAGACACAGCCACCCTGGGAAGAACCATCATAGAAAGCAAGGGAACCGAGATTATCATCCAGGTCATGCTCGGCACCAGGGGAAACTTCGCCCTTGCAGAGATTTTCTCCAGCCTCCTTGCGGGAATAACTGGGGAAAGTGTGGAGATGGATTATTCGCCATATCATATATATGTCAGGGCATCCAGAAGGATCCCTGCCAGGGATGTCAGGAGAATCATCCTCAGCATTGAGCCTGAAAAAATTCAGCAATACATTGCCGGTTCTGCAAGAAGGTCCAGATTCTTCAATTCTGTTTTCCTCTATGAAGCAAGGAAATTTGGTGTCATAAGCAACAATGCAGACATGGGGAGAATTCGCCTGGAAAAGATCATTGACTCTTACCGGGATACACCGTTATATACAGATTCCATCAGAAAACTTGTCTCTGATTACATGGATATTGAGAACCTCAGGCATTATCTCAGTAAAGTTCAGGACCAGAGCATGGAATTTGTCATGAATGATGACATTTCAGAAAGTTCAGATGTTTTCATTTCCCATTACTCAGAAAGAGTTGCACCACTCAAGCCTACCAAAACCATCCTTGAAGCCGTGAAGAAGAGGCTGGTCAATGAGGAAGTGACGCTCTTCTGCACAGCCTGCCAGTATGTCAGGACTATCAGGATCAGGGACATAAAATCCATAAGGTGCCCTCAATGCGGCAGTTCCCTGGTTGCTTCCCTGTCCCCGTTCGAGAAAAACCTCCTGAATGAGGCAAGGGAAGAAACTCCTGAAGGCCTCAAGATTAGGAAGAGGCTTGTCAAGAACGCACACCTTGTCAGAGAAAGAGGGATGCAGGCCATTATGGCGCTTGCAGCGAGAGGAATAGGGCCGGAAACAGCCTCAAGGCTCCTTGTGGTCACATACCACAACGAAGATGACTTCATAAGGGCAATTCTTGCCGGGGAAATGGACTACGCAAAGAGCAAGCGGTACTGGGACTGATGCAACAGATTTAAATTTATGATTTAGTGTCAAATATTCATGCCTGAAAATCGTGTTCTTAAAACTCTTGAAAAATACAGGATCAAGAACCAGGATGTGCCCATTATCGTTGAGGGAAGGAATGACCTTGGGTGCTTAAGGTCACTTGATTTTCAAGGCAACATAATAGTCCTGAACAGCGGAAACAGTCTTGTGCATTTTTCAGAGAATGTTGCAGAAACAAATGATGAAGTCATAATTCTTACAGATTTCGACAGGAAAGGCGTGGAAATAAAGAAAAATCTCCAGATGTACATTTCCGGCCTGGGTTGCCGTGTGGATACAGCCCTGTGGGAAACCCTGAGGAAATATGTACCCATCAGGACAGTAGAGGAACTCCCCTTTGCAGTTCAGAGGATCGCAGATGATCTGGAGCACAACGCCATTGACCATGAAACCATAAAGCGCAAATGGAATCTCTGATAGCTGCAGCAGACCTCTATTGAACTTTTTATAACAACGCCCGATTATGTTAAAATGGCTTCGAACATAAAGATTACATTCATTGGCACCGGGGGCTCATGGCCTAGCCCCGGGCGTGGCCTTCCTGCAGTTGCTGTGCAGATTGACGAAATAATAAACCTCTTTGACTGCGGAGAGGGTTCACAGAAACAGCTCATGAAGAGCAACCTCTCATTCATGGCCATTGACAACGTATTCATTACTCACTTTCACGGTGACCATTTTCTGGGGCTTCTGGGGATGGTGCAGAGCATGTCGTTCAACAACAGGGAAAAACCCCTTCATATTTACGGCCCAAAAGGTGCCATAAGAACGCTGAGTTCAGCCCTAAATATAGGTTATTACAGGCCGAAATTTGAGATTCGCGTTGGAGAGCTGGAAGCAGATAGAACTTATGACTTAGGAAAGTTCCGCATTTCAACAATGAAGAATGACCACACCGTGCCTGCTATGTCTTACAGGCTGGAAGAACCTGACATGGTGAGGATTGACAAGGAAAAGGCAGAGGACCTCGGGATCCCATCCAAGAAACTGGAGGAACTGAGGAACAAGGGCATACTGGCGCTTGAGGGCAAGACGTACACACTGGACCAGGTTTCAGCAGGCATCAGGAAAGGTAGAAAGATTGTATACACCGGCGACACGAGACCACTCGATACAATGGTGGAATTCGCAAGGGGAGTCGATGTCCTGATCCATGAAACATCCACTGATTCCACTCTGGAACCAAAAGTAAATGAGTTCGGCCACACATCTTCAAGGCAGGCTGCAGAGATTGCAAAGAAAGCTGGAGTGGAAAAATTCTTCCTGTATCATTACAGCCCCAGGTATGAAAGCATTGACAGCCTGATTAAAGAGGCACTGGAGATCTACCCTCAATCAGTTGCAAGCAAAGAACTGATGGAATACGATATCCCCGTAAGGCACGAATCTGGATAATCACTGGGAAACCTTGATTCTGGATTCCGCTTCCTGGATAATTCTTGACAGGGCATTTTCTGTTCCCTGCTGAAAATGCCGGGTTATCAGCCTCTTGAAAATAGCAAGCTTCAAGGAAAGGTGAATATCCCATTTCACAGTTATCCTTGAACCATCCCGGTATTCTGATATTTCGATTCTCTTGAATCCAGTAAAGGGCCCGCTGTGGTAGTTTTCAGTGCAGTACATGGATTCCTGATCGCAAAAGTATGACATTTTTCCCTCTCCCGGGAAAGCAAATCGTACCTTGAACATTCCTCCCCTGGTCTCTGATATCTCCCTCATACCGTGCCAGAACTCCGGCAGGTTTTTCCACTGTGAAAGAACATCGATTATTTCTTCGGAGGATGCGGTGGTGTCTGCAGAAACGCTAAACTTAACGGCCCCTAACATACCCTTACCTATATAGATATCAATTACTCCCCTTAATCGTTATCCCTCTGGATCCCTGATAATTTCCTGACCGCTGGGAATAACTCTTTTCGGGAATGGACTCCATCCTGTGGAAGACAATCTGTGCAATCCTGTCTCCCCTGTTTATCTGAAGTTCTTCATTGCCGGAGTTGAAGAAAGAAAGCGTCAATGTTCCGTGATACCCTGCGTCAACTGCACCGAAGGAACCAATGACACCGCGTCTTGCGTAGGAAGACCTGACCCAGATCTGGCCCATGACATCTTCAGGGAGCATAAGGTATTCCAGCGTAGCCACAAGGAAATGTTTTCCTGCAGG
>JAJZZZ010000105.1 GCA_021797265.1 Thermoplasmata archaeon | reverse complement strand
ACAGCATCCCAGTCATCATCATTGATATTGGCAGCATTCCCGGGTCGTCCTGTGCCGGCATTGTTTACAATACCTGACAGTCGCATGCCTCTATTGATAATCTCCTGAGAAAGTTTTTCAGGGCCTTCCAGGAGTGACAGATCTGCAGACAGCAACTCAGTTTCAACCCCAATATTCTTTATTTCCTGTTCAAGTGATTTTGCTTCTGATACGCCCTTATTGTAATGTATAATAACGTTCATGCCTTTTCGGGCTAACTCAGTCGAAATCGCTTTACCAAATCCACCTGAAGAACCGGTGACAAGGACAAAACTTTTATTCATGAAATTTTGATTGTATCATAGTTTATAGCCTTTATCCGTCATTCATTGGCAGTTCTATGGCTTAAAAACTGCATCGAAAATTCTGGCAATAACTATGCCCTGATTTTTTCCTCAAAGTAAATGGAGAGACTTTCAGTTTTCCGGAATAATGGAACTCACACCGCCATCAGCTTCAATGTTCTGCCCTGTGATAAGTGGATTGGTTGCCAGTTCGTATACAATCTTTCCGATGAAAGCAGAAGGATATCTCTCTTCAGATAGAAGCCTCATATCAGATCTACGGCCATTGCAGTCGTCCTTTCTTATGAAGCCGGGTGCAACTGCATTTACCCTTATATTGGATGGTGCAAGTTTCCTTGCAAGTGATCTCACCATATATACAATGGCACCCTTTCCAGCGGCATATCCAGGATTTGAGGAGTAGTATACATTCCTTGCAGCGGAAATAGCAGTTATGGAACCCCCATTTTCTTTCATCAGCCTTGAAGCTACCTTTGCAACATTGAAAAATGTAAGGGCATTGTTGTTCAGTGCCTCCAGAAATTTCTCTGGTGACAGTTCAGATATTCCGATGGTACTGAAAAAACCTCCTGCACAGTGTATGACTCCGTCTATTCCCCCAAGTTTTTCCTTCAGTTGTGAAAGTGTATCTTCCGCGTCTCTGAAGACTTTCAGGTCTGCGTTCATGTAATACGCATTAAGCTCCTTCGCAAGATTTTTTCCGGACTCGGATCTGGAAATAAGCGCAATTGCTTCGCCATGAGACTTGAATTCTCTTGCTATGCTGCATCCCATTCCCGGTCCAACCCCAGCAATAATGAATCTACCCATGGGATGGTGATCATCGATTCTATGAAATGTTTGCGGTGACTCTTAAGGATCAGTGTATATTATAACTAAGCTTGTATAGAAGATATCCTATGATATTTTCTGACATACTTTGAAATTCCTAATGTTGAAATAGTAGCACCCCAATCTGATCATGAGGTGCATAATGTATCCAGGATCATTCGATTATCAGAGGCCACAGACCTTGCAAGAAGCGGTAAGATTGCTTGGCACATCCCAGGGAGATGCCAGGATTCTGGCAGGGGGGATGAGCCTGATCCCTCTGCTGAAATCCAGACTAGTTTCCATACCAACATTGATTGATATTGGCAGAATTGATGAACTCAGGAAGATTGGGAACACTGAAAAGAGTGTAACCATAGGTTCCATGGTAACGGATCATGAGATAGAAAATTCAAGAATAATTGGGAACAGATTTCCACTCATTAGAGAAGTTTCAAGGTGGATAGGTGATCCCCAGGTTCGCAACCGGGGCACAATGGGAGGGTCTCTCTGCCATGCTGATCCCTCAGGCGACTGGGGTGCCTGCTTCATTGCTTTGAGGGGCAAGGCTCATGTGGAAGGCCCAAATGGTTCGAGAGAGATAGATTCGGATTCTTTTTTCACAGGACCATTTTCAACATCAGTGGATATTTCGGAGATACTTACTGCAATAGAATTCCATGATATCGATGGAATGGTTGGATCCGCGTATGAGAAGATAGAGAGAAAAGCAGGTGATTTTGCAACAGTTGGTGTAGCGGTACAGATTTCAATTGACGAGAAGGGAAATTGCACATATGCAGGGATCGGCCTCACGTCTGTATCAGCATCGCCTGTCAGAGCTGCAAAGGCTGAGAAAGAACTCTATGGGAAAGTGCTAACTATGAAGAATATAGAGTCAGCAGCACTGGCAGCTTCACATGAATGCGATCCCACAGATGATCCATTGAGGGGTTCAGCAGACTTCAAGAGATATCTGGTAAATGTGTGCGCAAAGAGGGCGCTAATAAGGGCTGTAAAGGAGGCAGGTGGTGTACTGTGAGTGAAGGAAGCAGAACGTTAAGGATCTCTCTTACGGTGAATGGAAAGAAAGTTGAAGGGGATGTTGAACCAAGAACTCTTCTGACTCATTTTCTCAGGGACAAACTCTCCCTTACCGGTACGCACATAGGATGCGACACATCCAACTGCGGTGCCTGCACTGTACTTATGGATGGCTACAGTGTCAAGTCCTGTACCATGTTTGCAGTCCAGGCTGATGGCTCCTCCATCACAACTGTGGAAGGACTTGAAAGGGACGGAAAGCTCAGCAGAATTCAGGAGGCGTTCAGAGAAAAGCACGGTTTACAGTGCGGTTTCTGCACACCTGGAATGATCATGTCAACTGCATTCCTGCTTAAGGAGAATCCTCATCCCTCAGATGAAGAGATAAGATGGGGGATCTCAGGCAACCTCTGCCGTTGCACCGGATACAGTAATATTGTGGCTGCTGTGAAGTATGCAGCTGAAACATCAGAAGGTGATTCAAATTGAAGCCAGGCCAGGTCGAGATACTTGAGAGTGAGGAGCATGGTGTTGCATATTCAGGAAAAAAGATAAGGAGAAGGGAGGACCAGAGGATGATTACCGGGCATGGACAGTACACCGAGGACATTTCACTTCCCGGGACGCTTTATGCAAGCTTTGTCAGGAGTGACTACGCTCATGCAAAGATAATTGAAGTTGACTTCAAGGATGCTCTGAAACTGCCTGGTGTCGTCGGAATTCTTACAGGCAAGGATCTCGAGGGAAAACTGAATCCGATACCAACAGCATGGAACATTCCCGGTTCGGATCTGCATGTTCCAAGATACAGTGCCATTGCAGTAGATAAAGTCAGGTATGCAGGTGATCCTGTTGCTGTGGTAATAGCCGAATCTCCATATATTGCCGAGGATGCTGCTGAGATGGTGAGTGTGAAGTATGAACCGCTTGATCCCGTTCTTGACATGGAAAAGGCCGAGGATCGGTCTTCACCTCTAGTTTACGAGGATGTTCCGGGAAACAGGGCATTTCTGTGGAAACTGGACACTGGAAATGTTGAGGATACATTCAGGACTGCCGATATTGTTGTAAAGCAGAGGATTGTCAACCAGAGGTTGCAGCCAGCTTCAATGGAGACAAGAGGGGCGATAGCAGAATACAACAGTGGAACCGGAATAACAACTGTATGGATGACCACTCAGAACCCTCATGTGCACAGGTTCCTTCTTTCAGTTATCCTTGGAATTCCAGAGCACAGGCTTCGAGTCATTGCACCGGATGTTGGAGGGGGGTTTGGGAGCAAAATCTCCTGCCTTGGGCCAGAGGCAGTGATATGTTATCTGACCGGGCATTACGGCAGGCCAGTGAAATGGAATGAAACAAGAAGAGAAAATTTCCTTGCCACAACACATGGAAGGGATCATATACAGTATGTGGAGATGGCTGCCAGGAGGGACGGGACAGTTCTTGGTATAAGGGCAAAGGTCTTCGCAAATATGGGGGCATTTCTTTCCACTGCCGCCCCTGGAGTCCCCACCATATTATTTGGCCTGATCTTGCCTGGGCAGTACAGGATAAAGGCAATAGGGTGTGAAGTTCATGGAATCTTAACCAATACAATGGCGGTAGATGCATACCGTGGAGCCGGAAGGCCTGAAGCATCCTTCATTGTGGAACGTATGATGGACATTCTGGCATCGGAGCTTAAGATGGACCCTGCAGAGCTCAGGAGGAAGAACTTCATACCTGCTTCCGAATTTCCTCATGCAGTACCAACTGGCCTCGTTTACGACAGCGGAAACTATGTGCAGGCCCTGGATAAGGCAATGCAGGCCATAGGATACCATGATTTAAGGAAGGAACAGGAAAAACTCAGAAAGGAAGGCAAACTTGTGGGGATAGGAATATCCAGCTACATTGAGGTAAGTGGACTGGGCCCATCCAAGGTGGTCAGATCCACAGGGTTTGGGCTTGGACTCTGGGAAAGCGCCACAGTTCGTGTACATCCAACTGGAAAAGTTTCTGTATTTACCGGCGGGAATCCGCATGGCCAGGGAGAAGAGACTACGTTTGCCCAGCTTGCTGCAGATGAGCTTCAGGTACCTATTGAGGATGTGGAGGTCTTTCATGGTGATACCGGCATGATCCCGTTCGGAATGGGAACTTATGGAAGCAGGACAACCGTGGTGGCAGGCGGCGCCATAGCCATATCCTGCAGGAAAATAGTTGACAAGGCAAGGAAGATTGCAGCACATCTTCTCGGCGTGCCGGAGATAGACATCTTATTTGAAGGTGGTAAATTCCATCCTGCAGGAGATATGGATCACTTCCGCACAATGGCAGACGTTGCACTGGCAGCATATGGTGCAGGCGGTGACGAGGTGCCGGATGGGATGGAACCCGGCCTTGAAAACACCAGTTTCTTTGACCCGGAGAATTTTGTATATCCTTTTGGGACGCACATCTGTTATGTTGAAGTGGACCCGGAAACATACAAAATTAGGATAAAGAGATATGTTGCTGTGGACGACTGCGGAAAACAGATAAATCCCATGATCGTGGAAGGCCAGATTCATGGGGGTATTGCTCAGGGTCTAGCACAGGCACTGTATGAGGAGTCCGTGTTTGACAGCACTGGAACACTCCTCACTGCATCACTCTCGGATTATGCCATGCCTACTGCAGTTGAAATGCCATCTATTGAGAGCTATTTCACAGAAACGCCATCTCCGCATAACCCAATAGGCGTGAAGGGCGTAGGGGAGGCAGGAACCATCGCTGCACCATC
>JAJZZZ010000104.1 GCA_021797265.1 Thermoplasmata archaeon | reverse complement strand
TTAATTATCTGACAGATGGCCAATGGTTGCCGGATTCACTGGTTTCCGTAGAGTATTGTTCAATTTGTTTTAACGCGAGTTTTTGAGTCTGGGAATATTATGGTTCCAAATTCGTAAAATTGCGAATAGGCAGTAAAGAAACCATATTTTTAGGTACGGGTACCAAATCCCCATGCGTTGCGCTGATGGCTGATGACAACAATGGTGCAAAGGTGGAGGAGAGGTTCAAATTCCTTCTGGTCTCCAGGGCACTCAGGAGCGCTGCTCTCATATTCGTCACACTTTCAACACCGCTTTATCTCCTCAAGCTTAACTTTGACATAATATCAATAGGCCTTGTCTACCTGTTCGTTTCAATCACCACGGTCCTCATTTCCCTGAGTATTGGAATGCTTGGTGACAGGATTGGTTTCAAGAAAGCCCTGATTATAGGAGAGATCCCTGCAATATTCATAACGGCAGCGCTTACTTTCAGCACCAGCATCTATGTGATCCTTGCGGGGATCATCATTTCCGGCACCACCGGTTCTGCGGGTGCAATGCGCGGAGCCATGTCTCCCGGCATGAATGCATATATAGCAACAAACTGGCCAGACAGCTCTGGCAGGGTCAGGAAGATGGCATTAATCACTTCCGTTGCCTCCATCTTTTCAATCATAGGCAGCCTCATCCTTTATTCTTACGCCTTTCTGACTCCATTTTATGGTTCAGTGAATTCCTTCAGGATCCTCTATGGGATCAGCCTGGTGCTGGTCCTGGCATCGTTCACTTCTCTCTTCATGATCAGGGAAAAGCCGGTCATAAAGAAGAAAGAGAGGGTTATGAAGAAGGCCAGTGGCAAGTACGTCCTTAAAGTTTCGATTGCAAACGGAATCAACGGATCTGGAATAGGCCTGGCCATTGTGCTTCTCCCGGCATGGTATGAGCTGAGGTTTGGCCTCACGGAATCACAGGTGGCACTTGCCTTTCTTGGCTCATATGCTGCCACTGCAATAGGAGGATTCCTTGCTTCAAGGATCAGTATCTCAGCGAACGGCAGGTCCACATTGAAGGTCGCATGGGTTACAAGGGTGATTCAGGGGAGCTTGCTGGTCCTCATGGCAATTTCCCCCTATGTAATCATCGCAATACTTCTTTATTCAGGCAGGTCCCTTCTTGCAGGATTCGGGATGCCCAGCAGGAACGCAGTCAATGTAAGCGGGCTTCAGGAAGGAGATTTTGGTGCGGGGACAAGTCTCCAGGGAGTTTCAGTGAGAATATCACAGGGATTTTCAGGGCTATCAGGGTACCTCATGGACATTGACCTTCCTTTCCCGGTGGTTCTAGGCGGAATATTGCAGGCTGTAAGTGGCGTGGTATACTACAAGCTCATGAAAAATAATGAATGAGTGGAAGGCAGCGAAGTTATCAGAAATCCATTTGGAGGATTTCCCTGTCTATCGCTGTTGATTTTGGAAGATCTCCGGGACTCACTTCAACGCCAAGGCCACTTATTTGGGAAAATGCGTTCAGGAATGCTGCAACCTTGATATTATCCACTATGCCCATGTTTCCAATCCTCACAAACCTGGAGCTGTCCTTTCCCATGCCTTTTGATATAACGATACCTTTTTCTGCCAGTTTCTTAACGAGATCATCAACTGGCATTCCGGGTTCCACAGCCACAACCGTGTCAGAGTAGTTGCCCTCCTGGCCTATAACACCAAAACCATTCTTTCTCATGAAGTTCCTCATGAAGGAAGCTGCATCAGTGTGCCTTTTCCAGCGATTTTCCAACCCCTCCTTCTCAAGGATCCTCAATGCAGCATGGATGGCCCTGAAGCTACCCGTGGATGGAGTGAAGGGTGTCTCGTTCTTCTTCAGGTATTCCAGCGAGGTTCTCAGGTCAATGTAAACGGGAAGGTCGTGCACCTTAACCATGCGGCTTTCACCCTCTTCTCCGATGCATACTATCCCAACACCCGGAACAGAAGCAAGACCTTTCTGGCTGCAGCTGGCAAAGGCATGAATTCCCCATTTGTCAGTATAAATTTCACTCCCCCCGAATCCGGAGACAGAATCAACCAGTACCTTAACGCCTAGGCCATTTGCCTCCTGCGCAACTTCCCTGAGGTTCCGGATGGCTGTTCCATTTCCCGTCTCGTTGTGGATCAAAAAAACTGTTTTTGTTCCAGGGTTGCGTCCCACAAAATCCTCCAGCTCACCCTTGGCTATTATGCCATTTTCTTCCTTCTTCATCACATGGATTATGGCACCCCTTCTCTGGAGACTCTCTATGGCCCTGTTGCCAAATTCACCGAAGGTCACTGCAGCGACTCTCTCCCCGGGTGAAATGAATGAGTAAATCATGGACTCCACTGCGGAAGTCCCGGATCCTGTGGTCATAACGGTGTGTTTCGAACCTGATATCCTGTTGAGGATTTCCTCAGAATCTTTCACGATTTTCCTGAATTCTGCTGACCTGTGGTTCTGGACATATGCAGATGCCCTTAAGACAGAATCGGGGACCTCCACAGGTCCGGGTATTAGCATCATCTGTTGATCTCCTCCATTGCTTTCAGCATGTTTTCAAGTGTCATTTTTGCAACCCTTTTTTGAGCTTCATTTGTCTGTGCGCCGATGTGTGGGGTTATTATAACGTTGTCCATTGAAATGAGCTCTTTCTCTAAAGGTGAATCTGGGGGCTCTGTCCAGAGCACATCAGCTCCGTATCCTCCCAGCCTGCCATCCCTCATTGCTTTTACCAGGGCATCCAGGTTGACGACTTCAGCTCTGCTGGTATTTATGAGAATGGCCCCTTTCTTTACCTTCCCAAATTTTTCCTCTCCAAGGATTTCTCCAGAATCCTTTGAAATAGTCACTGAAATGAAAATAAAATCAGATTTTTCAAGAAGCTCATCAAGGGAGACATACTTTCCTGAAACCTTCCCGATAAGCTCCGCCGACTCATACGGGTCAAAGGCGAGAATGCCAAGGCCAAGTGCCTTGAGGTAATTTGCAGTCTGAAAGCCTATCCTTCCGAATCCTATCATGCCCGCGGTTTTTCCGAAAATTTCCGTGCCGGTGGCCTTTACAAATTTTCCTTCTCTGAGCTGGCGGTTCAGGAAGTTTATTCTCCTGGCAATGTCGATGAGAAGCGCCAGGTTAAGCTCTGCAACAGAATCTGTGGAGGAGCCTGCCGCAGTTACTACCTTTATCTGCAGATCTTCTGCAGCACCCATGTCGATGTTGTCAGTGCCAATTCCGGCTCTCCCGATGACTTGTAGGCCCTGGCCGGAGTGCAGAACTTCTGAGGTAAGCTTGGTTCTGCTCCTTACCACGACAGCGTCGTAGCCATGCAGGATTTCCGTCAGCTGTCCCTGACTCAGATCGGGTCTGTAATCAACCAGGTGCCCTTTTTCCTCAAGCCCTGTAATAAGCGACCGCTCCACTGGATCGCTGATGAGAATCCTCATGGTTTTACCATTCGCATCGGTGTTCACGGGCTATGAGATAAGAATGCCTTATATTATTTTACTCAGCAACTCATGTTACCCGTCACTCATCCAAGTACGATGATTGTCCTGGTTCCGGTGATCCCGTCCATTGAGTCTATGTCACGCAGCAGGATATCCTTGAGGTGCCCGGAATCCCTTGCGGTTATCCTTATGAGAATATCCGCCTCGCCTGTGATCACATATCCCTGGTCGATATACGGCGTTTCAAGGAGTTCCTCCAGGAGGCTGTCCTGTGTCTTTCCTGTCTCCCTGAGCTTGCCAACATCTGCCTTGATAAGGACGAAAGCGGTAATGTTGAGTCCAGCCCTTTTCCAGTCTATGTCTGCCCTGTAGCCTCTTATCACCCTGTCCAGTTCCATTCTCTTCATTCTGGAATGCACGGTGGAAAGGGGCATGTCGAGCTTCCTGGCAAGCAGGGAATATTTGGTTGTTCCATGGTCTGCAAGTTCGAGAAGCTTGAGGTCTGTTTCATCCATTCTGGAAAAAATACAATTGAGTATTTAAATATGCCGTATATTTTTGAAGAAAATACGAGATTTTTAGTAGGAAAATTAATGTACGATCATGCATCGAGAGGATCGATTCACAATGATTGAAGCGCAGGAAACCGAATTGTTAAGCTCCCTGAAACTTACCAGCCAGGTTCTGAGATATGTTACAAACTATTTTCAGGACCATGGATTCCTCCAGATGCTGCCTGTAATGCTTGGCAGAAGTACAGACCCACTTGGGCCCGACCCAAACTCATCCATTCTCAAGACCATTGAAGTGGAATACCTTGGAACAACCATGAGAACCATGAACTCGATGATCCTTCACAAGCAGGTAGCAGTGAGGGATGTTGGAAAGATATTCATCCTTTCTCCAAACATACGCCTCGAAAAGGCTGACAGGAAATCCAGCGGAAGGCACCTGTTTGAATTCACCCAGGCTGATTTCGAGATTCCTTATGGCAAGATGAAGGACGTTTTTTCGCTCATGGAAAGATTGCTGGTTGGGCTGACCTCACAAATTGACTCAGAAGCCATCCGGAAGGTAGAAGGTGAACCTTTTGCCTTTAAAGGTCCGTTCAAGGTTTATTCCACTCATGAGCTTGAGAGCAGGTATGGGGAGGACTGGGAATACCATGCATCAATGGATCACGACCAGCCATTCTGGGCTGTATGCCACAAGAGGGAATTCTATGACAAAGAGGACGAGGGAAACCCAGGCCATTATCTGAACTACGATCTCATATATCCCCTGGGGGTTGGTGAGGCTCTTTCAGGTGCGGAGAGAGAATACGATTACCAGAGGATCCGGTCAAGAATGGGGAGGGACAAACTCGCCATGGACGTTTACGCATCCTATCTGGAGGAAGCCAGGAAGGGATTTGTGCCGTCTGCTGGGGGAGGATTCGGTGTAGAAAGGCTCACAAGGTTCCTGAGGGGAGCAGCACATATCGGAGACGTTCAGCTTTTCAGAAGGGTACCGGGAGAAGTGCCTGGAATTTGAACTAATGGAAAACCCT
>JAJZZZ010000008.1 GCA_021797265.1 Thermoplasmata archaeon | reverse complement strand
GTTCCATTGGATTCACGAGCTCGAGATCATTCTCCTGGCCCGGATAAACTCCTATCCCATCGATGACATCCCCGCTAAGAATAAGGTAGTGCAGATTCTGGGCCTCACCCTCAGAGGATTCTATCCACTTTACCATTCGCCTGAAGTCGTCCTTCCTGAAGGTTTTCGACCCCACATGTATGTCGGAGATGGACCCAACAATGGATGGTTCTTTTCCCCTGTCATCTATAACCCTGTATGGGATATCTGGCCTTATAATCTCATTAACAAATATTACCGGGTCCCCCTTTCCATGGCTGACTGATCCGACTATCCCTATAACTTCATCCTGAAGTATAAGCTCATTAGCAGGCCCCCTGTCCCGCATTATTATTCCCTGCAATGAATCCTCCATGTCTTCAATAACAAGCCTCTTGTGCCCGTTCTTAGTTGTATCAATGGAAGAGACCATTCCAACTACTTTTGCCTCCCCCTGCAATTTTTTCGCGGTTTTTATGTCAACTGATCCACGCATCGTCCCTGAAAGGGAGACCATTCTTGAGAGCTTTTCAAACCTGTTTGCAAACATTGCCCTGAAGTCCTCTACAGAACTGTTCACCTTTATATCAGGGAGGCTTATCTCAAACTTCGCTGGAATCGGTTTCCTATCTCCCCGAAGTAACTTCCGGACATCCTCTTCGCTGAGATAACCGGAAGAGACAATTTCATCCGAAATCATACGGGGAATCATTGTACCCATGCTTTTTTTGAGGATCATCTCAAGTGCCGCCGGTGACACAAGTATCCCATGAGATTGGAAATACTGGAGTATTTTGAAACGGTCACCGAAAAGATCAGCAGGCATATCTCCAAAAATGTAGCCATAAATAATATTTTATTGTAGCTGTGAAAGATGCCTGGAGATAAATCTATCTCCGGGAATGAGCCATAAAGATGAAGGAAAAATAAAGAGAAATACATTAAGTGCATTCTTGAAAGGTGAACCGATTCGGGGATGCTCTCCTCTTTCTGGTTATGGCATCGGCCTGGGCCCTAAACTATCCACTTGTAAAATTCGCCCTGTCTTATGAGGGGCCGGAAGGGGTTGTTCTCTTCAGGATTATCTTCGCCCTGATTTTTGCTATTGCACTATTCGGGAGAGGCCTAAAATGGCCCTCTGGAAAGAGAGAGAATATTCTCCTTGTAATCTATGGTTTGATAAACATTGTTGCTTTCATGTCTTTCTGGCTCCTTGGTGAGAGCACAGAAACCTCTGCGTTGAGCTCCATTATAATATACACTTTCCCGGTACTCACAATTATCTTCTCATTCGTTTTTCTTGGAGAGAGGGCCTCTGCTCTTAAGATAGCTGGGACTGCCCTAGGTTTCGCCGGCCTGATTGTCGTATTCGTTGACCATCTGATCATAAGGCCAGGCATTGGGCTGTTCCTTCTTCTCTTTGCAGCCATATCATGGGCCTCTGCAACAATAGTCTTCAAGAAGTATTTTGCAAACCAGGACAGCAGGAGTGTCAATACAATACAGTTTGTCTATGCCCTTCCATTCCTTGCCCTATTCTCTCTGGCGCCAGGAAACTTCACAATTCACGGTCTTACAGTTCAGTTCCTTCTTATAACACTGCTTATGGGGTCTATCGGTACTGCTGTAGCCTACGGCATTTTCCTGTACCTTGTAAGAAAATACCCTGTCTCCGAAATATCATCATTCTTCTTCCTTGTTCCTGCTTTGTCCATTGTTTTTAGCCTTATCCTCCTTCATGAGGTCAGTACGACGTACACTTATGCCGGCTTCGCATTGATCAGTGCTGGCATCTTCCTTTCCTCCTTTGGCAAATCTGGAAATGCCCAAACAAAAGTAGTAAATAAATCAACGGAATAATCGAACCCATGGATTCCCTTCAGGAGCTCAACCGGGAAATTCAATCCTGCAAGAGATGCGATCTTTTCTTCTCCCGGAAGAGAGCCGTATGTGGAACTGGTGAAACAAACCCCCAGATTATGGTAATAGGCGAGGCACCAGGGGCCAGGGAGGATGAAACAGGAATCCCATTCGTAGGCAGGAGCGGAAAGCTCCTCAGGACCGTAATGGAGATTGCAGAACTTAACATAGACAGCGTTTACATTTCAAATGCAGTCCGATGCAGGCCGAAAATAGGAAAGACTCCCAGGATTTCTGAAATAAGGAAATGCAGCAATTTCCTCAGGGCTGAAATAAACATTCTTCGTCCGCAGATTCTGATCCCAATGGGAAATTCTCCACTGAAATCCCTGAGGAGCGTCCTGGGGA
Organism: Thermoplasmata archaeon; assembly: GCA_021797265.1. The sequence continues at coordinate 17,631 of JAJZZZ010000008.1, read as the reverse complement.
TAGATTTTGGGCCAATATCAGAAGTGGAGGGTTCAATATTTGCCATTGGAAACACATTCATAGCGCCTCAGTTCCATCCGGCTGCAATCCTTCGAAACCCGAAGAGATATGAACGATTCAAAGACAATTTCTTAAGGCTAAGGAATTTTGTTGATGACATTGGAAGAATGGATTTGACAGAAATTGAGAAGAATTACAGGATCAGGCATATTAACGGCGCCTGAACCTGGTATAGTAGTAAAGAACTATTACAATTATGATAAAACCTGCTGCAATTCCGTAATAGAGGTCACTTTTATGGGCAGGCGGATTACCTATATTTATTGAATTGCCAGATGCGTTATCATAACCTGGAGCTTTTATGACGTACTGTGGATCTATATGCAGGCTTAAATTGAATAGCCCCAGCCCGGCAGAAGAGGTGTAATTTGCGCTAGATGACATTGAAAATTCGGTGTCATTCAATGAGGAGATATAAGATGATGTCCAGTTCGAAAGCGATTTAGAGAAGGCGGAAAAATTCAGGAAATTTGGCTCAGTGCTGAAATATACGCCCAGCTTTCCAATTGAGTTAGCATTATGGCCTTTCTCTGTCAGATTACCCCTGAAGTTAAATGACCTCCATGTCATATTTATTGTCTTTCCATTTACCATACCCTTCAGATCCATTGAAAGGCTTGTAGAATACAGTATCTGAATAAGCCCTTTGTTTGCATTGTTTATGGAGGTCTCATTGAACCCAAGCGTAATGTTACTTACAGAGATGCCTGTTTCAAGTGTGGCTATCGAGCTCTCAATTCCGGCCTCTGTAGATGAGTTCCCAGACGCTGAAAACGTTATTGACTGGTTTGATATTTGAAGGGCATTAAGTACTACCGGACTACCTGTTATGTTAAGTGTGGAATTAACCACGGTGCTGACCGCTGCACTGTCATTAGCACTGTTTATAGTGACTGTGGTTGTGGATGCGTGTGATGCAGGAATGGCCGAAAGCAGAAGAGCCATGGTTACCAGCAGTACAAATGGAAATTTCTTCATTCTGGCTCATGATCCAAAATTCAGGATAAAAATTATTCTATGGAATGTGAAAAAGACATTCCACATTATTATGAATAGTTGTAAAGCTGGTAATTTGGGGGTTCAGCTGTTATCCTTATGTCATGGGGGTGGCTTTCCCTGAGCCCATTGCCGGTTATTCTGACAAATCTTGCATTCTTCCTCAGGTCATCAATATTCTTTGCACCGACGTATCCCATTCCAGAACGGATGCCACCCACTAGCTGGTAGATGACCTCTTCAACCTTGCCCCTGTATGGAACTGCTCCTTCAACTCCCTCTGCAACAAACTTTGAACTTCCCACCTTTCCATACCTGTCTGATAATCCTGTCTGTATAGCACCTATCGAGCCCATGCCCCTGTAGGCCTTGTACTTTCTTCCACTGATTATAATTTCGTTGCCAGGGCTTTCATCTGTACCTGCGAAGAGGGAACCTAGCATTACAGAACTCGCACCAGCCCCAAATGCTTTCACAATGTCACCGGAAAACCTTATTCCTCCATCTGCCACGACAGGTACGCCATGCTCGGATGCTACCTCTGCTGTATCTGAAATAGCAGTAATCTGCGGTACACCTATGCCTGCTATAATTCTTGTTGTGCATATTGAGCCGGGGCCTATTCCAACCCTCAGAGCGTCAACATCCAGTGATATCAGATCTTCTGCTGCTTCTGAAGTAGCTATGTTCCCAGCCATTATATCCACCGATACCTCTTTCCTCATCTTTTTTATTGAGTTCATTACGTTCTGATTATGGGCATGTGCAGTATCCACAACAATCAGGTTTGCCCCCTCCTTCTCAAGAGCAACGGCTCTTTCAATATCGAATGGCCCAACTGCAGCTCCGACCAGAAGCTGGCCCTCTTCATCCCTAGATGCATTTGGGAACTTCTGCCTTGTGTTTATGTCTTTAGCTGTAATAAGGCCAACTACCCTGCCCTTTGAATCTACAAGAGGGAGCTTTTCTATGCGGTTATTGTAGAGAATTTCTATTGCCTCCTCTATCTTTATGTTATCCCTGGCGGAGATGACTTTTTTGACCATTATGTCCTCAACTGTCTTTACCTGCTTTCCGGCGAATTCCAGATCCCTTTTTGTAACAATTCCAACAAGTTTGTCCCCTTCAAGGACTGGCAAGCCCCCTATCTTCTTGGTACCCATTATGTTCCTGACTTCCTGAATTGTGGTGTCTGGAGAGACGGTATGAACATTTCTTATAATTATGGACTCTTCACGCTTAACGTTTCTCACCATCATCGCTTGTTGATTTACTGTGAGGTTTCGATGTATCACTCCAATGGCGCCGGCCCTCGCCATAGAAATTGCCATTTGAGTTTCTGTCACTGTATCCATTGGGGAACTAAGAAGGGGAACTTTTACCTGAATGTGTCTTGAGACACGTGAACTCACATCAATCTCCTTGGGTTCAACCGCAGTCCTTGACGGGACCAGTAAAACATCATCATAAGTGAGTCCCTCTCTTATCGCCTGAAATTTTTCCTTAAACATTGGAAGGTAAGGCTAAATCAATAAATAAATGTATTTAAATGGAAGTGGGAAAGATAGTTAAAATGTCAGTGAAGTTATTCTGCTCAATTTATTATTTCACAACCCTATTCCCTTAGGGTGAACCATATATTATGAGAGTCGATGAGCTGACGGGTATGGGTATCCCTTTGCTTGGGGAAAACCGTCTTCGAGGTGTATTGAAATCAAGGCCAGAGGATTTCATTGTTGAAGAGATCCCGTCAGATATTCCTGAAGAGATGGATGGAAGATATACTATTTTCAGTGCTGTGCTCAAAAACTGGGATACCAACAGGTTTGTGTCCTACCTTGCAAGAAGGCTTGGAATAAGCAAGGAACGGATCAGATATGCCGGCACTAAAGATAAGCGTGGCATAACCAAGCAATTCTTCTCTCTAGATGGGGATTTCGATCTTTCGAATATGATGATTCATGATGCCACAATTGACAGGGTTTTCAGAAGCAACACAAGGCTGGAATTAGGCATGTTAATGGGGAACAGGTTCATTGTTGGCCTGGGTGAAGGGATAGACCGTGGAAAAGTGCTTAACTCACTGGAAAAACTTGATTCAATCGGTGGGTTCCCAAACTATTTCGGGCAACAGAGATTTGGAAGCATAAGGGTGAATACACATAGAATTGGGGAACTCCTGGTCAGGGGAAAATATGAGGATGCTGTTCTCCTGTACCTGTACGATCCTGTTTTTGACCATGATGACTTCAGGATAAATTTTCATGAAACAGGAGATGCCAGAGCTGCCCTGAAGGAGTATCCTCTTCATCTTAACTTCGAAAGATCTCTTCTTGGATATATTGCAGAGAAAGGTAAAATTGATGGGGCATTTGATGTATTTCCCAGAAATCTCAGGATGCTATTCATTCATGCGTATCAGTCCTACCTTTTCAATCGAATACTTGCGAAGAGAATAAGAACTGTTGGATCACTGAACGAGATACTTGAAGGTGATACGGTGGTTGAAGTTGACGACCTCTTTAACAAATCCGGAAAGGAGATTGTTGTCAACAGCTTCAATATAGGCCAAATCAGGGCTCTGGTGGCGGAGGATAGAATGAGGCCTGTTGCAAAGCTGTTTGGATACAAAACTACCTTTTCAGATGGAATTATGGGCGAGATTGAAAGAGAGGCACTTGGGGATATAAGACAGGATAATTTCAAAATAACAGGCCATAGAGATATGTGGTCATCAGGGGATACAAGAATAACATCCTCCAGAGCAAGGGATTTTCGAGTTACTGAAGACGGTAGTTTCGCTTTCTCACTGGGAAGAGGCATGTATGCCACTGTTTTCCTGAGAGAGATATTTGATTTTGATTGATCCTATTGATATTGGCTTCGTATTGGGATGTTTTTTCTTTGGGTGCTTGATAGCACTGCAAAAGTAGGCAGTATATGGCCAATCTCTAAGCAATCTTCAATTAAGAATAGTGAATAATTTCGACTGCCGATCTTGGATTACAAAAATGGATGATAAGGTTTAGATAAGCCCAACCTTTTGAAGTTCCTTCTTGACCTTTATAACTGCCTGCTCAATCTCGCTTTCTTCTTTGGCACCGGTGCACACTACCTTTCCCGACCCAAAGAGAAGGAGCACTACCTTAGGTTCTTCTACCCTGTAGACCAATCCGGGGAACTGCTCTGGTTCATACTCCACATTTTCCAGGCCCAGAGACATTGCTATATCCGTTAGGTTAAGATCTGCCTCCAGATCATAAACCGCCACTATGTTCTGAACTACAATATCTGGGTTGTCATAGACCTCTATTCCGGCCTTTTTGAGTTTTTGAATAATGGTTTCAATGGTCAATCTGACATTCGCGAGGTTTTTTGCGCCAGTGCAGTTTACCTTTCCGCTTCTGAATATAAGTACTGCGGTCTTGGGCTCATGCAGCCTGTAAATAAGTCCCGGGAACTGTTCCGGTTCATATTCTGAGCCGTCAAGAGCTAGTGCGATTCTGCTCAGATCGAGGTGTTCTGCAAGGGATGTTGAAGCAACAATATTTTCTATGGCGATTTTTTCTCTTTCACTCATATAAAACCCAGAACTCTTTATATAAGAAGGGTATTTAAAGGTACTTTTAAACTGCTGTGATTATGTGGCGGAACAAAAATCTGTTAAGAAATATTATCCCATATTGAGGGCTTCCTTGGCTTCGTCTGTCATCATGCTTGGGTTCCATGGCGGGTCCCAAACGAGTTCCACATCAGCAGCCTCGACACCATCAAGATTTTCTGTTATTCTCTGGGCTTCTGAAAGAATCCATGGAGTTACAGGGCAGGTTGGAGCCGTCATTGTCATCTTTATGTAAACACGGTCTCCATTTATGTTTACCTCATAAACAAGGCCGAGGTTCACGACATCCATGCCAATTTCCGGATCAGAGACCTCCTTAAGGGCTTCCAGTATTTCCTCCTTAGTGACCATAATTATCATTTTTAATATTCTAATTCAATACTTAATAATTTTGAGTATATGAACTGACAAATTCAGGGTTTTTTCTGGGCGCAACTGCATTTCTTACTGATTCCTCGATAAGAATCGTGCGTTTTATCATGTTGGACGAGACAAATCCTGCTATTCCCTCCTTCTGCCCAATTTCAGCTGTCTCTTTTTCTCTCTGAAAGGCCATGGATTCTGTAATTCCTTCCCTTACGGCATCCACTATCCAACCAGGCACAGAGAATCCGGATCCGAAGCCGGTGCTTATTCGGGAATAACGATCTACAATAGCACAGACATGGAAGTCAAATACCCGCGAGGTGATGGGTTCTCTGTAAAGTCCAGATTCTATTCCTAAGCCATAGTCCCTGTCACCTAGAGCTGCCTGGGCCCTCTTTATAGCGAGTGCAACAGTTTCCCTCCCCATTGGTTGCTCACTGCCCAGGGAATATTCTGTGACAACCTCCATAGAAATCCTCTTCATCACTTTACGCAGGACTTTTTCTGCCGACTCCACCTTAAGCCTGTTTGCAGTTGCAATGCCAACTCTAACTGGCCTTTTTCTTAGACCCTTGGGAGTAATCTCCCCTTCAATTATTCTTGTTGAATTTACTGGAAAAAGATCCTCCGCCAGGGTATATGGGACCTTCAGAATTGAGAGCGGTTTGAGGCCTGAATTAGATCTTTCCCTGTTTATTCTGTGCGCAACAGGTTCGGTTTCCGGTGATACTACTATTGTGCTGTACTGCTCATTTGAAGCAGAGTTGCCCATTTGCTCATCGAGTGGCCTGATTTCGAAATCTATTGAAAAATTAGAAAGATAGGCTGATATGGCCTTCTCTCGTGAGGAGTATGAGCGCCCTCTGTACCCTTTGTGCTCCTTTACATACCTGTCAGTTGTTAGGCCCACTATTACAGGATTGCCACTTAGCGCGGCAGCCTTCAGCAGATTCTTATGCCCGCTGTGAAGCACTGTAAATGAACCTGCAACTATAGTATATCCGCTCACGGGGATTCAAGTATTGACATTTTCTTCTCTATCAGATTTCCAAGCCTTTCCATGCCCTCAAAAATCTTCTTCTCCTCGGCGAACGTGAAGTTAAGCCTCATGCTTGAGCCCTGACTTCGAGACGGGGAGAATGAGTTGCCGCTTACGTAGGCAACGCCTGCTTCTACAGATTCCTTCAGCAGGTCTGACGTATTTATTCGCCTATCCAGTGTTGCCCACACGAACATACCTCCATCCGGATGAGACCATGTTGAGCCTTCAGGGAAACTTTCCTCCAGGGCTTTAAGCATTGAATCCCTCTTCTTTCTGTAAAGGGCTACTGCCTTTGGAATCATGGTTTTCATGATGCCTCTCTTAAGATAGAGCCAGGCCACGTATTGTGAAAATGTGCTTGATGAAAGGTCCAATGCCTGTTTAAGCAGGTTTGCCCTGTTCACGTATTCAACAGGGGCGATTGTGTAACCTAGCCTGAAGCCGGGGCACATTACCTTTGAGAATGTGCCCATATAAATCACACTGTTATCTCTGTCCATTGACTTCAGAGAAGGAAGTTTCTGGCCGGAATATCTGAGCTCACCGTAGGGGTTATCCTCAACGATTGGGATGGAATATCGGGCTGATATCTCAGTTATGTGCTTCCTTCTTTCTAAGCTCATTGTTATTCCGGTGGGATTCTGGAATGTTGGAATAAGGTAGATAAATTTTGGCTTCTTTCCAGCACTTATCAAACTTTTAATTTCGTCTTCTGCTGCGTGTGTATCCATCCCATCATTGTCGATCCTGATTGAGTGTATATCTGCTTTGTTGGCGTCAAATGCAGATATGGCACCAACATAAGTTGGTTCTTCGGTAATTATGGCGTCACCAGGGTTAATCATTACCTTTGCAAGCTCATAAAGCCCCTGCTGCGAGCCTGATGTGACAATAGTATTTTCAATCTCCGTCCTAATGCCTTCTGTCTCCAGAACCATTCGAGATATTTCTTCTCTGAGTTCATTCAGGCCGCCAGTATTTCCATACTGCAAAGCCAGGGAACCGTATTCCTTCATGACTTCGTCTATAATCTGTCTGATTTCATCCATAGGGAATGTAAGCGGATTTGGCATCCCCCCACTGAATGAGATAAAATCCTTTTTGCTTGCATATTTCAGCAGTTCCCTAATTTCTGACGGCTTAATATTCCTGAGGCCATCCGAAAACTGAAGGTTCATTTTTATCATGGTTAAATGCCTGCCACCCTATTAAATCTGTGTGAGTTAAGATAGCATGCCTATGTTATTCTATAAAATATATCTAATAACATAAGTATTAATATTACAAAGTAAATCAATGTCTACTAGTAAAAACAGAAATGCTCTGGCCATGGAATTGAAATTCAGAACATGAAATTATGACCAAAGTGCATACTTAACCCTGCAAATTGGCCAAAAATAAAGAATATTATGGCATATATCACAACAAGGATTAGCCAGGCCACTATTGCAATTCCCAATCCACCCAACCATGTCGTTCTCACCATATTTTTGATCACGTATATCATGCCCAGTAGAGCGACAATAAATCCTACAACCGGAGTGAACAGGCTGAATATAACAAACAATATGGCGAAAATGATTATGGAAACCAGTGAGACAAGCATACCCCTTGAAAGGTGGATTTTCTTACCTGTAACCATTGAAACTGAAAGTTTGATTGCAAACCCGTCAATGATGAGCCCTATAATTAGAGTGATGAAGAAAACTATAACATACAGGGCAGGACTTATTGTGATAAGAGGCATTCTGCAAGTATATTTTACTAGTATTTCAATTTCTGTTTTTATAATTGTGGATTTTAAAATGCTATTTCCTATCATTTCGGGATTGCAGGTGGCATTGACTCTTTCTTAAAGGCATTGAGAATAATAAAAACCCCAAACTGCAACATGCCGTTAATTTTTTTGCTTACAGTATGAAAGTGGGTGACAGGCTCAAGCATTACACTGATCTTCCAGCAAATGCTTTTGCAAATGGCTCCATATTTCCAAGCACAAGCGGATGGAAACAATCAAAAACTATAACTAAAACCTACTAATCAATCGCCGATGAATTTGGATCGTGTGATGTGGAAGATCAGCGTTGCAGGGCTTTCAAGGTCGGGAAAGAGCACCTTGATTTCCAGGCTGGTCTACGACACTGACGATGTAAGCATGCAGGTAAAGCTGCTCAACAGAAAGAGAATAACAATCAACAATGGGAGTGGCAAGATAAACGCAGACCTTCTTCTTCAGGAGGTTTCGGAAAGCCTCGAGGCAGACCGGTTGCTCCCCGGCTCAGCTGCAATAATTGTTACTGTTGATATCACAAATCCCAATTCTCTGGGGTATGCTGAAGAGATACTGAAATATTCAGCTAATTTCGAGAAGAAACCTCTGGTTCTAGTGGCTGCAACTAAACTCGACTTGAAATATGAGGCAGCAATATGGAAGGATGAACTTGAAAAGATCAGAAAAAAATACGGAACAGATTATTTCATTCTTTCAGCAAAGACCGGGGAAGGAGTTGAAAGTGCCCTTGGATATATTGAAGATTCACTGACAAAGAGATTTTATGCAAAAAGAAAGCAAACCGCATAGTGCCAGATGTGGGAATATTATTTTTTCCATTATGGATGAAAGAAGCCCATCCTATATTATCAACAGATATAAACTAGGGAAATTTGCCAATTCTTTTCTCAACCTTGACCCATATGAGGCTTTCTTCCTGATGTCCAAGGATAAGATAGAGCCTGAAAATCCCATGTTTAGAGATCCTGCCAGCTTTATCTCTCATTTACAGTTCCCTGAACTTTTTCTTTTGGTTTTCCCCGCCTATGATTGGTTTAAGAGAATGGGTGTTCAGGTCAAGGTTGAGGGAAAATACATCATGTTCAGAAAAAATACTGACGTGGAATACTCCCCTCCTTACATGGTTATAAGGGAGAATGATTCAATTAGCTGGCGGGAACTCCTGGACATGGGGAACATAAGTTTCCTGGTCATCGATGATGAGATGGATCTAACAGCTTTTTCAATGGAGGAACTGGAACCTGCCGGTAAACACGAGCTCCAAACAGCTGAATACTATAAGGGCCGTTCTGATTCTTTTCAAATCGTATCTGATGAAAATTTACCAACTTGGATGGGTGCGAAAATAGGAAGATGGACCTACCTTAATAGGTTTGAGAGGAGTTTTATTGCCGGCAATGAATTATCGGATCTATCCATTGAACAGAGGGTTTACAATGATCTGGCACGCAGAGGGTTCATAATCAGAACTGGATTTAAATATGGTGCAAATTTCAGAATCTATTCGGGTGAACTTGAGGATCATGCTGATTTTCTTGTTCATGTTTTTCCTGAGGAGGAACAATGGTACAAAATTAGCCGAGCCGTAAGGGTGGCGCACGCCGTTAGGAAAAAGATGATCTTTGCAGGGGAATCTCACGGTAAAATTGCCTATAGAAAGATAGAGAGGATAAGAGATCCTTTATCGGCCTCTCCCTCATAGCTGGGCTTCGAAATCATCCACACTGTATTTGAAATCTGAGTCATCCTTTATGGAACCCCTGGATTTCAGGGTCTGCCTTGCAAGAAGCCAGTATATTACCGCCAGTGATCTTCTTCCCTTGTTGTTGGTTGGTATTACCAGATCGACGTAATCTGTCTTATTATTTGCATCACATAGAGCTATTATAGGTGCACCTATCATCCTTGCCTCTTTCATGACCTGAGTATCAGCAAGTGGGTCCGTTACCATAACCACCTTTGCTTCCAGGTAGTTTTTCATTTGAGGGTTTGTGAGTGTACCAGGAATGAATCTTCCAACTATTGACTTTGTCCCAAGGACCTCTGAGAATTTTATCACTGGCCGGAAAGCGTATTGTCTCTGAGCCACAACCAGTATCTGGGAAGGGTCAACCCTTGAAAGCATTTTACTTGCCACAATAAGAGAGTGGTTTGTCTTCTTGATGTCAAGAATATAAAGGCCATCATTCCTGATCTTGAAGATATAATCCTGCATATCCTTTGACTTTATCTGTGTACCAATATGTACACCTGATTTCTGATATTCTTCCTCTGAAAGTAAGAGTTCTTCCTCCATCATTCTATCACTCGGGTTACTCTTCCCCTATGCACTAGGATTATATTTAAATTCCTAAAAGGAACCATTACTAAATTCCAGTTTATTAAATTGTACCTCTCTCAATAACCCTGGTCTGATTTGTATACAAAATATGGTATTCGGTCACGATTCTTCTGTGATAATAAGATTAAGATTCCCTGAGAATCCGGCAGCTGCATAAGTGCTTCCAATGTTTATGGAGACATATATATAACTGTTGCCCGGAATGCTCTGAGGGAGTGGCGTTGTTGTATTAACAATTGTAAATTCTGTTGTCGTCGTTTTTATTGAGGTCACATTGATTAGGGAGTTACGGTCGCTGTTAAATAGAACTATCTGGTATGTATAGATGGAACCTGCATGCCCATGATAACCAACAAATGATATTGATGATGTGTTTTCACCCAGTATTATTTCAGCATCTAGAGCACCGACTGAATAAGATCTATTGGAACTAATTCCTTCATCTTTCATGAAACCTAGGACCAGAATAGTTGAAAATAATACTATCAACATCACAATGATTGCCTGAATAACCTTCCATTTTCCCACCATCTCTGCACCCCTATGAGAATATTCCGGTTGAAGTATATTTTATAGAATAACATATTCCTAATAGGTATTATAAATATTATCTTACATTTTAAAATCCACCTTTACCAATAACTAATCTGGTTATTTTTATCAGATTAATGGAAAATTCAAATTTGAAGTCATACGGTATTCCTGACTTTTCTCATAACAAAAAGCATCAACACCACATCAATTGAAAGAGTTGAAACAAAGAACATAGACTGACTGGAAATAAGTGCAGTATGGACAAGATAACTGAGTACATTTGAAAAAACAGCCGGAAGCCCAACCATTGATGCAGTGAGAGCAAAAAGTACAAAAAGCTCGACGGTTCCTCCGAAGGTATAATAATTCAGTGTGGAAGACCCATTGGGGACTTTGCTCAAGAGCCTTCTTATATTGTACATAGATGTATAGAGAAAACCAATAAACATGCTCAATGGAAAGATAACGAGGATGATAATGCTTGTATGCAGTTGTGTAAACAGGATTATTGTGATTGGGATCATTATGAAAGCAAACATCAAGGACCCGACGAAACATTTTGAAAATGCCAGGTCTTTTAAGCCTACAGGAAGTATTTGCAAAAGCCTTATACCATTTCCTTCCGAGACGAGCAATATCAGCGAGTAGAAAGCGGAAGAAAGTACTACAATGGTGAGCATTGAATAGTAAATTAAAATTGAATCAAGCCTTACTCCTGAAGTGAAGAAGAACACGGAGATAATTGTAGGTAGTACCAGGAATGCAGGGATCATTACCATGAGCATGTTCTGAGGATTTCTAAGCATGTTTCTCAGATCCTTCCATATAAGGGCTCCAAAAAATCCGCTCTCTGTTCTGTGCAGACCAGCTCCGGAGACTTTTGACGACGAAAGAGTGGTTGTATCGCCTCTTGTTACTGAGTCAAGGGCTCTGTCATTAACATAAGTGTAAAGGAAATAGGTGATGATGCCGTACAGTATTGTAGAAGCTAGCAGAAAAAATAAGTAAGAGGAAGGCTGTCCGATGTTGAATGCTGTGTATGCTACTCCCAGAACAGGAATAAAGAAATACCAGATATTCCCGTTAATTAAAGGAAGAATTGGTATTTCCTGAGGTAACTGTACGGCAATCTCAAATAGTGCAAAAATGAAGATTATTGAGAGCAACCTTAAGATGTTTGAAAAAGGACCTTCTTTAATCAACCTCCTCTCTTTGCCGCTACCCTGTATCAGAAATGCCAGCGTAATTCCTGCAATATAACCCAAGGTAAGCATTATAAATGCCCAAGCAAGCCCGATAAATACTGAATAGAAAAGCCCCGTATAGTAGACATAGGTTATGAGGGGAGGTATAATTACAAAGAGGCTTGAAGAACCTGTGAAAATAAACCATGAGAGTGGTATCGATCTCTTACCTATGTCAGCCGGGAGCCCCCTCAGGGGTTCAGCAAGCCTGTATGTACTGATTGCGTTTGTGTGTATCAGAATACTGTATAGACTTACTAGGAAAATATAGGCATATAGAATTATTGAAAGCGTCTGTATGTGTGCGAGAGGATAGGGCAACAAAAGCTGTGTGAAGGTGAGTAACATTGCAAATCCCACCATCGAGATTGCAGATACGTTGTACCCAAGAAATATCTGGTGCTCGACATACCTAATCTCTTTTTCCGGTACCCCTCCAGTCTTTCTCTTGAATTTAGGGAAATCTTTCAGCGCAAGATAGCGCTCCTCTATTACGAGGAGTTTACTTACCATCAGGTCCTGTTTGTTCATCAACTCATCGAATCTCTTATTGACCTTACAACCATCTTAAGGTCTCTGCGACCAGTCTCCTCAAGAAATATATCTTCAAACCTCTTTCCTCCCGACCTGGTTCTGAACTCTTCAGGTGTGCCTGAATCTATTATCCTTCCTTTATAGATAATAGCCAATCTGGTACAGACCCCTTCTGCCACCTCCAGAATGTGTGTGGAAAAGATTATTGTTTTTCCCTGGTCAGCGTAATCTGCCAGAAGGTCTTTCAGTACTCTTGATGAACCAGGATCCAGGCCGTTCATAGCTTCGTCAAGTATGATAAGAGAAGGATCATGGAGCAGAGCTCCAATTATTCCGACCTTTTGCTTTGTCCCGAAGGAAAGCGACCCGATAAGACTATTCATTAAGTCTCCCAGCTCAAAGGCACTGGCAAAACCTTCTATTCTTCTTCTTAGAACGTCGGATTTTATCCTTCTTACCCCACCAATGAAGCTCAGATACTCCATTGGCGTTAGGGATTCATATAGAACTGGTGTTTCAGGCACATATCCTATAGTCTTCTTCAGTTCGAATGAGTTGCTTTCTACTTTCTTTCCAGAAACATTTACGTAACCAGAGTTGTAGTCCAAGAGGGAACAGAGGATCCTCAGCAATGTTGTTTTCCCGGAGCCGTTTGGTCCAAGTATACCAAATATCTCCCCCTTCTCTATTTCCAGATCAACCCCGTTCAGGGCTTTAACGTCACCATAGCTTTTGAAGAGCGATCGAACTACTATGGAAAGTTCTTTCACTTTGATCTATGATCTAAACATGTATTGGGTTATAAAGATATTCAATCAGTAAAATTTAAAAATTGTGAATCTGATATTTGCTTCGTTTTGCAGACTGGAAATGCGTATTTGGTTTCTTTAGTTCCTCTGAATTTGGAAGACTAATAAAAGGCACTTCTACCATTTAAGGAAAAAGGAAAAGTGTGCTCTTCATGTGCTATTTATAAATTTAAGAAAAGCAAGAGAATTCCATTTTACTGTACTGCATTAAGATATAGATTCTATGCCGCTGCTGTGGATTTGATAGTTTATGGTTAAGAATTAATAATAAAGAATCCATAAGCATAAGATAAATATGGTAAAGGTAAAATGGTTGGGACACGCAGCATTTCTTGTTGAATTCAGCAAAAAAAGAATCGTCATAGATCCTTTCATTTCTCAGAATCCGAACGCTTCCATCAAACTTGATCAGCTAGGGAAGGTTGACTTTGTTCTGGTTACCCATAACCACTTTGATCATCTTGGCGATGCTTTCGAGATCTCCAAGAAAACCGGGGCAAAAATTGTGGGTATGTTTGAACTTTCCCAGATGGGAAAGGAAGCAGGGGTTGGTGAAGACAACTTCATTGGCATGAATAAGGGAAGCCAGACAGAATTTGATGGAATTAAGATTGGTATGACAGCTGCCGTCCACAGTGGAAACGAGGCTGGATTTGTAGTAACCGGAGATGGGAAAACCATTTATCATGCAGGGGATACTGCCCTTTTTGGCGATATGAAGCTGATAGGAGAGATTTACAAGCCAGATCTGGCCCTTCTTCCAATAGGGGGGTTCTTCACCATGAGCCCGCTTGAGGCTAAATATGCGGCTGAGCTCATTGGGGCAAAGATAACGGTCCCTATGCACTTCAATACATTTCCTCCCATAAAGCAGGATCCTAAAAAATTCAAAGAAATGGTTCGGAAAAATACGGAGGTTAAGGTGCTAGAACCAGGCCAGGAAATTTCTCTCTAATTTTCCTTTTATTATCCAAGATAATTTTTAATATGTATGAGTAATGGTAATTTTTTTAAATATCGCATCACTCACAGTTATACAGTAAATGATCCGAAAATCCGTACTTAAAGTAATAAAGGTTGGCGGAAGCATTCTTTCAGATCGTAATGAATTCGCCAATGTTGCATTGAAGATCAGAGATGAGTCACATAAATGCAAGGAAATAATCGTGGTAATTTCCGCCATGAAAGGTGTTACTGACAATCTTATCGAGTTATCAACAGACCAAAAAGTAACACCGAGATCAATTGTTGAATTCCTAGAATGTTACCCGTCTCTTTCTGAATTGCATATGGATTCTTATGAACTTCAGGATATGCTTATTAGTAATATTAGGGAGGGCGACATAGACCAATTGATCACACTGGGAGAGAGACTTTCAGCCCTGTGTCTTAACTACTTGCTTAATAAGCTAGAAATAAAGAGTCGGATCATAGATCCAGGAGATATTATCTATTATGATGGGAGTGAAGGGCCCCCTTCATATTCTCCTGGTAATGAGGCAGATTTTAGAATTATTGAAAAGGCCCCAGTAAGTATTGTTCCAGGATTTTATGGCCGAGACAATGAAGGAAGGATAAAGGCATTCAGCAGAGGAGGATCAGATCTCTCAGCCGGAATTGTTGCGGGATACCTAGAAGCAAGTGAACTTGAATTCTGGAAAGATGTTGGTGCTGTAATGACTGGAGACCCAAAAATAGTAGATTCCCCTCAGCCCATTCTTTCTATTAACAGGAAAATGCTAACTGAAATGACAGAAATAGGTTCCAGGATACTCCATCCACTTTCCCTTGAATATGTTGATCTTGATTTGACACGAGTGAAGATTAGGGGGATAGACACAAACGGGGATGCCACTACTGAAGTTGTAAACGATATGGTAAATTGCCTTTCAATAGTTGTCAGCAGTAGTTCTGATAAGCATAGAATCTGTGAAAATTTTCAGGATATTGAGGAGGCAGGAATATACGTTTTAACTGACGGAGAACTTGAATTCGTTAATTCCATTTCATACAAGGTCTGGCACTTTTTTGAGATCCTGGGTTCAGGCCTTTCTGGAAAACTGCATCAGGATAGAGGGATGATAAGTTTCAGAAGCTCCTATTCTGAGTGCAGAAGAATTGCAAATGAACTGCACAGAAACCTTTTCTCGGGTGATGCAAGGTGAACAGATTAAAAGCAGGAATACTTGGGGCCACGGGAATTGTTGGCCAGCAATATTTGAGAATGCTAAAGAACCATCCATATTTTGAAGTGGGAGGGCTTTTTGCATCAAGCCTTTCAAAAGGAAAACGCCTTAAAGAGTCAGCGGGCTTCATATTGACCGATGATATTGAAGCATTTGGCGATACTTGTATTGAAGAGGCGAATGACGAAATTCTGAAGAGAGATGATATTGATCTCATTTTCAGTGCGCTCCCATCAAATATGGGTGGGCTTGAGGAGAAGCTTTCAAAAAAGTTCCCTGTTATAACAAAGTCAAGTTCACACAGGCTTGATTCACTTGTTCCACTTATCATTCCGGAGGTTAACCCTGAGCACCTTACACTCATTCATGAACAGAGAAAGCAGGGGAAAACTGGTTTCATATCTGCAGATCCAAACTGTTCTACCACGCAGCTTGCAATACCTCTGAAAGCTCTGGAACCTTTTGGGATATCAACTGTAATCGTATCAACAATGCAGGCACTCAGTGGTGCCGGTTACCCTGGAGTCTCATCTCTGGATGCTTCGGGCAACGTAACCCCATACATTGAGGGCGAAGAAGAGAAGATCAAAGCCGAGTCCGTAAAGATACTTGGAGCCTTGAGCCCGAAATGCCAGCTGGTGGCTTCTGGAATACACATAGAAGCAAAATGTGCAAGAATCCCAGTACCTGATGGCCATATGGAAAATGTCTTTATAAAATTTAAATCAAGACCCAAAATAGAAGATGTAAAGGATACACTTCGAAACTTCAGAGGCCCTAAGAATGTGCAAAATCTATGGTCATCTCCGGAGCGGCCGATTATACTGATTGACGCCCCTGACAGACCGCAGCACCGTCTTGACCTCATGAAGGGCAATGGCATGTCAGTCGTTATTGGCAGCGTAAAGGAATCTGGTGATTTCTTGAAATTTACTAGCCTGAGCCACAATATAATAAGAGGAGCGGCAGGAGGTGGAGTTCAGCATGCTGAACTTCTTCACAGTGAAGGGTACCTCTGAAACCCATGTCCTGAAATGGAATAATTAAAATTCATATCTAGCTATTTCGGTACATGATAGGGGCGATCCTTGCAGGAGGTTTTGGGAAGAGGCTGAAACCTCTTACTGATGAGATTCCAAAAGCCATGATTCAGATAAAGGAAAATTACACAATCCTGGACCGTCAGATCTTTGACTTCAGGAATCTAGGAATAAAGGATGTCATTATTCTCTCAGGCTATCTGGGAGAAAAAATTGAGGAGCGTTATGGAAAGGAGATGAATGGGATCAAATTCACCTATCTGAAAGAGGATAAACCTCTCGGGACTCTGGAATCAATGAGGAACCTGATTAAAGAGAGATCAGACTCCGATGTTCTTCTCAGAAATGGTGACACCGTAACAGACATGAATTTCAAAAAATTTGTAGAATTCTCTTCAGGGTCTCCTTATGACATGACCATGTTTGTGACCAGAATGAAGAGTCCATTTGGAATTGTTGACCTTCTTGGTAACCAGATCATGTCCTTCAGGGAAAAACCTAACCTGAACCATTTCATAAATGCAGGGGTGTACTACATAAAGAAAGAGGCCCTCAGGTATTTTTCCATGGAATATTTTTCCAAGGATATAGAGACAACTGTGTTTCCAAAGGTTGCAGCAGAAAGGAAGGCCGGTGCCTATTTTGAGGACACCCTCTGGCTTGGGATAGACAGTGAAAAAGACCTGGAACAGATTAGAAAGGAATACGTAAACCGTACAGACTTTCCATGGGGTTTCAAAAAGAGGGTCTTCTCTTCTGGAGAGAGAATTATGGATGATTTCTATGTAAGATCTGAACAGAGCCTTTCCGTTGAAGTGACAGGCCCATCAGTTGTGCGTATTACCGGCGGAAGGGGAAAAATATTTTCGAGTGAGGAGAAAATGTACTCTGAGAACGATGTGATGTCCGTAACTTCAAATTTCAGTCTATCCCCTCTAGAAAACACAAGATTCACCGTTATGTCATTCTAGTTCGATTTTCATATTCACATTTCATTATTTTATACCAGTAGATTCAGATTCCTTTGCTTCTCCAATTCCACTGGCATACGATATTCGTAATGAG
>JAJZZZ010000103.1 GCA_021797265.1 Thermoplasmata archaeon | reverse complement strand
TGCTCGAAATGCGGATACAGGGACAGGAACAACCGGCATGGTTCAGACTTCCAGTGCAGGAACTGCAGCTTCCGGCTCCATGCCGATCTTAACGCCTCAAGAGACATTGAGGTACTCGGTAGATCTGGGTACTTCAGGCTGCTGTCAACCAGCCAATCGTTGCGGTCCGGTGAAGCCGCACCTAAGGGTGCGGGGGAGGCCAGCAACAAGCCCACCTCTTCAGGGGTGGGTAGTTGACTTCAAACAAAGTACCCAGCAATGATATTCCTGATCCCCCGGATTCCCTTCATACTCAGTCGTTATGATTCTTAGGCCTACTTTTTCAAGCATATCAATGTATTCTGATACTGACCATGAGCTCCACGCCATACGTGGTGAACCTGCCCAGTTCTCTTCCTCAGAATATTCATAGCTGCTAACTCCAAGAGTGAAAAGGGACACTCCGCCTTGGCGCAGGACCCTGTGCATCGTTTGGAATAGCTGGAATTGTTCCTTTCTTGGAACGTGGAATATAGAGTAAAAAGATATGACGGCATCATAGGACTCCCGTTTAAACGACATCTCGGTATAATCGGCTTGAACAAATCTCACTCCCTTGACCAAGGCTCTGGCTTTTTTCAGGTGTTTCTCGGAGAAATCCACACCAGTTATTTCATAACCTTTGTCACGGAGGTATATGTCATAGGGTATTCCTATACCACAACCAAGGTCCAGAATTCTTGCACCTTCACGCAAATGCAACTCGAGCGAACTGAACATTCTGGTTTCAAAAGGAGTTAAGGTCCTATTTCTCCTGAATGCAACAGGATAGTCGCCTTTGTCATATCCTTCTCTGACAATATTCTTCATATTTTCCATAATTCACGGATCTTTTCTTCTTTTGGCATGCCCTTTGATATTTAAAAATTCACTTCCCAGTAAAATGATTAATATCTTACTTTTTCGTCTGGTTAAAGTTTTATGGCGCGAACCGCAAAATGGAGTGCGGAGGGCCGGATTCGAACCGGCGGACCCCTACGGGAATGGACCCTGAATCCATCGCCTTTAACCTAGCTCGACAACCTCCGCAGAGTTATCCCACATTATTTTAGGGTATATTAAAAAATTCCATTTTATTTGTGTCAGGGAAAGTATCTCTCTCAATTCTGAATGAGAGAGAAACTCTGGTCACCCTTCTAAAATGTACAAAAAGAGGCATCTAAAAATAATGGCCATTGAAAATTTTTTGTGGGAGTCAGGATCCCGGGCAAGTCAAATTATGAGGTGTTTCCTTCAGATTTTTTCCTGCCCTTCAGTGCCTGTCCCATGAAGGCGATAACAAGCAGTCCTGCAATGATCCAGGCAATTACCATATATGCTGGCAGATTGAATGGGAATGCAGGCACCGGGTATACAGTACTTAGAATGGCAAATGCAATGAAACCCAGTGCTACTGCAGGTATCACAACATGTACCGTCACCCTCAGATGCTTTTCCCTTCGGGAGTAAAAAGGCAGGCTTATAGTCGCAAGGGCATGCTGAAGCATAAAGGCGATCGAAGCGGCTCCTTCAATCACAAGCGCACCTACAAACGGGCCGAATATTATGCCTGAAACCACTGCAATCAGGAACGAAATGATTGCAACTGAAATTATGGCCACGTGTGGTGTCCCATATTTTGGATGGGTCTTGGTAAGGAAAACTGGAAGGAGATTGCTTTCCCTTGCGAGATAGTATAGCATTCTCGTGAGAGAATTGTTAATGGCGATTCCGAAGTCGAAGAAGCTGTTAATCACCACCGCAACAAAAATCCAACCCCCAAATGGTCCCAGAAAACTGAAGTATTCAATCACTCCCGGATCCGGAGAAGAGCCAAAAGTTGAAATGTTAGATAGCCCCCAACCCACTGTAAGGGCATAGGCATTGAGTGCCAGAGGTATGACAACAAGCAACCATCCATAAATTATGGCCTTTCCGATCACTTTCTTCGGCTCCTTCATTTCCTCCCCCAATGCGACTACAGATCCTGTTCCTCCGTAGGAATACAGTCCGAAAAGAAGTCCAAGCCCTATGATGGAGAAATCATTGTGCACGGGCATAGCTGTGAAGACAGTAAGTGTGTTGGAAGAACCCAACTTTACAATGATAATGAGGGCAGCTATGGTCAGTACTGCGGTCTCGATGAACCCGGTATATGCCGCATAGTTGAGGGATATTTTCACGCCACGGTAAACAAAGGCTGTTGTGAAAACCAGTGGTATGAGAAGGATGGGTATCCAAAGGTAGGGAATGGAAGTTATGGAAGGGGAAAGAAGATATACAAATGCTGCAAAGGAAAGAAGCGCAAATCCGGTGTATGTCAGAAATTCATTGAAGAAAAAGAGCCAGCCTGTCAAATCACCAGTAGTCTTTCCCAGACCTGCCTTGGCGAATGCTGAATAGCCTCCTGAACTTGCCACATGCCCTGAAAACTGGAAATTTGTATTGAGCCACAAAAGGACTATCAGCGGAGCCAGTATGAAGACCAATGGTGTGGATCCTTCAGCTACAAATGCAGTTCCTGTAATGAGAATTGCAACTTCAGCCGCAGGCGCAACATGGCTGAAACTCTGGAATATTCCATGCCAAAGCCCCAGTTCGTTTGATTTAAGTTTATTGGAATCTTCAACGGTACGTTCCATCTTGAAATGAAGATTCAGATAGTTATGTATTTTTTGATTTTAGAATTCGTGGGTTCAATTCAAACCGTTTCAAGAACCGGTCGCAAGGATGCCCACGGTCTTCAGTTGTGGGTAGTTGACAGGAACTGCAGGCATATCGCTAACAGATCAACTTTCTGTGTCTTTTTGAATGGATTGCAGTCAGCATGAATGAAGATGCTTAAGTTACTGTCCATGATAGAACAACCAGTGATCCAATCTGTCCCGGAGTGCAGGTTAATAAGGGTCATTTTTGCTGCCAGATTTCACGGTCTCTTCATATGTGAGGCATTCTATTCAATTATAGTCTTACGATGAAAAACCGGTGATTATATGACCGATAAGATGTCCCTTGTGATATTCTCCGGCACCGAAGACAAACTGATGGCAGCATCAATAATTGCCTCCGGGGCAGTTGCGAACGACATGGACGTGAACATTTTTGTGACCTTCTGGGGTCTAACAAAGACGCTGAAGGCAGGAAAATCAGCCCCAGAACTGAGCTTCGATGGACAGAAAATGAAGGACCAGGTCTTTGCCATTATGAAGCAGAAAAACATTCCGGACTGGATCACCATGCTGAACAATGCGAAGGAAGTAGGCAACATAAAGGTCTACGGCTGTGCAATGTTCGCGGACATGCTAAGCATGAAGAAAGAGGACATGGATCCAATAGTAGACGAAATCATCGGAGTCAATGAGTTTGTATCGATGTCAAAGGACTCAGTGACGCTTTTCATCTAAGGTGGATAGATATGGAAAAACAACTTGATGCAACAAAAGTGGTGGATGCCAGGGGCACCTTTTGCCCAGGGCCCCTCATGGAATTGATAAAGACTTACAAGTCAGCAAAGACCAATGATGTCATCTCCCTGTACTCGACAGATACAGGAACAAAGAGGGATGCAGCTGCCTGGATTAATAAATCGGGCAATGAACTGATCGGGGTATTCGACAGGGAAGGATACTACGAGATAGTGATGAAGAAGACTAAATGAAGGTCTCTTTATGGCAGTTAACGTACTGATATTGGGGGATGGTGCAGCTGGCACCATCATGGCCAACAAGCTCAGGTTTCTCACTGGCAGAGAAAATGCAGAAATAACTGTGATTGGCAATTCCAAATACCATTATTTCAAACCGGACGGGATACACATTCCACTGGGGGTAAAGGACTACAGGGGAAGCGTAAAATCCCCTCAATTTCTTTTCAATTATGGGATAAATTATGTCAGAGACACAATTTCTGGCATTGATGTTGAGAACAGAAGCGTATCAACGGTCTCCGGAAAGAACTACACTTATGACTACCTGATCATTGCAACGGGAGACCGGTTCGTTCCTGAAGAAATTGCGGGTTTTGAAAAAGAGGCAAACCACTTTTACTCACTTGAAGCGTCCCTGGATCTCAAGAAGAAACTGTCAGAGTTCAAGGGAGGCAAGATCGTGATCGGCCCATCCAGCATACCATATCAGTGCCCACCCGCTCCTTATGAATTCACTTTCCAGCTTGACAGGTACCTCAGGCGCAGAGGAATACGGGACAAAACTGATCTTCATTATATATTCCCGTTGAACAGGGTCTTCACTATGGAAAATGTTTCTAACTACGTGCAGAAGCTCTTTGACGAGAAAGGGATAATTTACCACACGCTGTTCAACCTCGAGTCCATAAACAGTGAGAAAAAAATGGTTTCATCGCTCGAAGGAGAGGATCTGAAATATGATTTCCTTATACTTGTGCCTCCTCACAAGGGCCAGAAAGTCATAACTGAATCCGGACTGGCTGATGAACAGGGATACATAATGGTGGACAGGCACCACCTGAATTATAAAAACTTTGACAACGTCTTTGTCATAGGCGATGCAACTGATTTGCCAATTTCCAAGGCCGGTGCCACTGCCCATTTCCAGGTGGAATATCTCGCTGGCCGCATAGCGTCAGAAATCTCAGGATTTGTTGCCGAAGAGCTCTACGACGGTTCAGTTGCCTGTACAACAGTTACAGGGGATGAAAAGGCATTCACTCTGTACTTCTCATACACAAGGCCGCCCAGGGCACTGTTCCAGAGCAAGCTGGACTATATCCTGAAGTGGACTTCAGCTGACACATACTTCAGCGGAATGCTCAGAGGGGTGATGTAGTTGGAAAGACCTGATGTTATGGATGATGATGAAATGGAGGAACTCCTGGCCAAAGTAGTGGACAATGCTGATGTGATAAAATCACTCATGGGCGCACTGGACAAGCTCAAGTCAGCTGGAATAATAGATTTAATGACCGGCCTCGTAAATGACTACGTGCCAACAGATGTGGATTTTCTGGGAAAATTCTTCTCGTCAAAGGAATTTACAGTTTCTATGATGAAGTCCATGAATGTGCTTATCTCCGTAATGGGGGCAATGGCTTCCGAGAAGAACTCAGACATGATAAAGGGATTGATGTTCAACATGGAGAACATAACGGACAACATAAACGATGCAGTTGAGAACCCTAAAAAATATTCTCCCCTCAAATTGAGGAACCTCATAGGCGATGAGGACATCATGCTATCCTTGTCTGTCATGATGGCTTTGATGAAAGG
>JAJZZZ010000102.1 GCA_021797265.1 Thermoplasmata archaeon | reverse complement strand
GAATATTCCTTGCAGTAACAGCTGTGTACCTTTACCTGTATTATGCACATGGAAATATTGTCCAGGCGCAGACGAGCGCGTTCGCGACATGGATACTATCCCAGGTGATTCTGGCACAGAATCTCAGGACTGAGTATCAGCCGGTCATCAGGAAAGGATTCTTTTCGAATCCCATAATACTGGCATGGGGCATCATAATTGTCGGCATGCTTGTAACCGTTACTGTGTACTCTCCACTTCATTCAATAATAGATACATCATCGCTGGGGCTGCATGAATGGCTGATGGTAGTGATTGCTGCAATCTTATCAAGTTCCTGGATGGAAATTATAAAGTTTTCCAGAAAGGAATACAGAAGACTGCGCCACATGGAAACAGCTTCTTGAATAGAAACATAGCAATGCCCATGAATACGCAACCGCAGGTGCCCGATTTAAAGATACCATTGAAATCGGAATATGAGGCATCAGCCATAATGAGAGCCGCATCAAAACTGAGCTATAAAATTGGAGTAAAAAAAGAGTGGAAAATCCTTACAAATGGACTAAACCTTAAATCACTGGTCTTGAGACCCATAACCTGATGCGAGGATGAGATGGAAGAACTTAGACCGTAAATCAACATTTTTCCTGTTTAACCACAAATTTCAGCATCTCTGAAGCCACGTCAGTGCCAGAGGCTGCAGTGGTCCCCCTGAACTCCATGGTGCCATTTATTTCATGAACCACCGGCCCACCATCTGTTTCCATTATATCCACACCGTAAATCCCGGTATCCAGGAAGCTTATCGACTTTATGGCCAGCTCCTCAATTTCACTGTTTTTCTGAAGCTTCTCCACCCTTCCCCCAATTGCAGCGTTTGTCCTCCATTCATCTCCAGTCTGGTATCTATACATTCCGGCAATGATGTCCTCTCCTGCCACTATTATCCTGATGTCACGCCCTGGCTTCCTGACAAATTCCTGAAAGTAGTACACGGATTGTATGGGATGCATCAGTGATCTGTCGTGAAGAACTGCCTGAGCTGAGAATTTATCCTTTAAAAGCGCGATCATTCTGCCCCAGCTTCCGGTAATGGGCTTGAGAACCGCTTCGCCATTGAATCTTTCCATAAAGAGCCTAAGCGCAGCATCCTCCTCAAATGCAAAAGCCGTAAATGGTGTTTGAATC
The DNA here is from genome assembly GCA_021797265.1 of Thermoplasmata archaeon. Next base: position 4,112 of record JAJZZZ010000102.1, on the reverse strand, counting down.
CCGTTTTTATGCAGGTGCAGGGATGTCATCATCTTATTGCCGGTAATTTCCAGGGAACTGTATGTATTTACAACCGGATGATCCATATGTTCAAGTACCGCGGTGGAAAAGAGACCTCTGTAGAACCCAACTGATCTTTGAATGCTTATGTCTCCAAGATTTTCCGGCCTTTTATCGCCCAGTGCAGGTGAGAATTTCCTGATGTCCACTGACACAGCCGGAATGCTCATTTCAGAAGCTTTCTTCAGCAGTTCCTTTTCTTCCCATCTGAGTACATCATAAAGAATTGATACTGTTACCATTTTTTACCAATCCAATCATAAACTGATTAAATTCATAACATATTGATATTCTATATTCAAAAATAATATACTGTTAATATTTTTCATAATATGACATACGATCTACAAAGATCTGTATTATTACAGGAACTACTCTCCCCAATCTTCCTTGATATTTTCGGCCGCAGCCAGCTTAACCTGGCCGCCATCGAGTGATACAACCTCAAACTCCACTCCGCAGTCTGGACATGCCAGTATTTCTCCAGTCATTACATCCTCAGGAACGTTCAGATTTCCACCGCATGTTGCACATTCGTATATGGTCGTTTTGTCTGCCATTAAGATGCCTAAGCATCGACAAATATTAATTACTTATGACCTATATGGTTCATAAATGCACAAGCCCAGCAATACTTCAATGAGCGTAAATCGTGTAGTACGCGATATCATGGAGAAAGATCTGTTCCTAAACATATCTCTAAGGAATGGATATGCTAATTTGAGTGGCATTGCAAGATTTATTGCCCCCAAAGTAGAATCCAGGCTTGGAGAACTTCCCAACAGGGAGGCCATAATGTCAGCTATCAAGCGTAATCGCGGCAGTATATTCAGCCTGGAGGGGGCGGTGAAATCCGCTCTGGCCGCCTCCACAGTGAAGATGACAACAGGAATGGTCCAGCTGATTTTGCCCAACCTCTATTTTCCAAGAATGCTCGATTACTTCCAGGCTGGAATTACCAATGGGTCAGTGTTCCTTTCCACCGGCCTCCAGAGTGCAAGCTTTGTGGCTGAAAAAGCAATTTTGCATAACATGGATAAATCTCTCAGGCAGCTTGTTTCCAACATAAGGGAGAATGTCTCGGCGATGCACCTGATAATGGACAGGAATGCCCTGGAAACTCCGGGATTTCTCACGTCTCTATTCGAAAAACTTTCAATGGCAGGCATAAATGTAATTGGAACCGCGAACTCATCCTCGGATCTGGTCATTCTTGTGGACGATGATAACTCCAGTGATGCATTCTCCGCCATCAATGATATGATAAGATATTCTAGGTTGCCTTAACCTGCCGAACATGGAAATTGGCTATTAAAGAGCCGTTGTTTTGTTCGCTTCGACCGCGTAAGATTTTTCATCCGGCTCCAGCAGTCCATGTACTTTTCCATACCGCGATACACACGCGAAGTTACGAAGAAAATCCTATCATCATTATGATACTATCAAAATTACCAGTAAAATGTATAAAATTGCAATAGTATACCTATTTCAAAAGTCTTTTTCAATTAATGCACATTGCTGACAGATTTAACAGGAAGTGGCTAGAGGAGACAATGGTTGTTCTGCCTACATTACTGTCATGACCATGGCTGAAGACTAGACGAAATCGAAACTGAATGAAATAGATATCAGGCGGAATGGCTCTTGGCACTGACTTCCTCGGCTGAAGTGGACTGCAGTTCCCTGACCATGGAAATAATGGCATCGTTAGCGAATGATGATGTTTCAGGACTGCCCTTTATACGTTCCATAAGCATGTCAAGCTGGTTTCCACTGCATTTGAGTCCAAGGCTGCTGAGCCTGCTTGAAAGCGCATGCTTTCCCGTGTACTTATCAATGGTGAAACCTCTCTCCCGTCCGAAGAGGGAGGGGTCAATAAATTCATATGTTGAAGGATTGTTGATAATCCCGGCAACGTGCACGCCCGATTTATGCAAGAAAGCGTATCTTCCAGTAACAGGGTAATTGGGCTGTAATTTGATTCCACTGAATCTCTCGACCATTTCCGATACCCCGGCAAGCTTTGTCAGGTCTGCAGCCTCTATGGACATGTGATATTTCAACGCCACGGCAATAACCTGCGTCGGCGTGATGCCTACCCTTTCTCCCAGTCCGTTTACTGTGGCATGAACGATTGTTGCCCCTCCTTCAACTGCTGCAAGAGAGTTCCCCACCGCATTGCCCATATCATTATGTGCATGTATGTCAAACTCAAGCCCCGGGAATGACCTCGACAGCCGCCGGAACATGTCCATAGTCTTCCATGGTAGCATGATCCCCACTGTGTCGGCTATACCGATTCGATCTGCCCCTGCAGATTCTGCAGTACGTATCACGTCCGTAAGATAGTTCCAGTCCGTCCTGGATGCATCTTCCGGAGTGAATCTTACCCTTACACCCTGGGATCTTGCCCTTTCCACTCCCTCGCCTATTATCTGAAGTGCCTCTTCCTGTGTTCTGTGAGTTTTTGAAGAAAGATGTGACCCGCTGACTCCATAGAAAATGGCTACCCTATCCACTCCTGTTGATACTGCAAGGTCAATGTCGGATGCAATTGATCTGCTGTGGGCTATGAGTTCAGAGGATATCATGCCCTGGTCTTTCATCCTCACTATCTGCCTAATGCCTTCCAGTACATCAGGTGAAACTGACGGATGTCCCGTTTCTATCATTCTTACGCCCAGTTCAGATAAACTCTGGGCGATTGTGACTCTCTGTTCAACAGAGAAATTAACTCCAGGGGTCTGCTCACCTTCTCTCAGGGTCGTATCAAGGATTCCTGCGTATCTTTTGGTCTTCATTACGAAACTATCAGGAACATGTATAATAGATTAATGACCAATTTTGGTCAAACATATAATAAATTAAACTCAATTTTAATTTTCAGTTAAAGTTTCAGAGATTCTTCAGGATTGAAGTGGTAACATCGGCCGTCCTTGCTTTCCCGCCCATATCAGGTGTAAGGCTCCCTGCAGATTCCAGTACCCTGTGAACGGAGTCTTCAACAGCCCTGTGTGCATCCATGAGGATCTTATCCTGATGCTTATTTGCAAGCCACTCAAAGAGCATTGAAACCGAGAGAATTTCCGAAAGAGGATTTGCCAGTCCTTTACCGGCAATGTCAGGCGCTGTTCCATGTGAAGCCTGTGCCATTGCCCAGTTATCGCCAAAATTCAGTGACGGGGCGATTCCAAGGCTCCCGGCCACAGCCGCCGCCTCGTCCGAGAGTATATCACCGTACATATTGGTGGTGGCTATGACATCGAACTTGTCCGGGTGAAGTATCAGGTCATATGCAACCGAATCCACCAGCCGGTCTTCGGAAAGGATGTCATGGCAGTCCGCAGCCTTCTTTCTGAACTCTTCCAGGAACAGTCCGTCCGTAACACTGAGCACATTCCCCTTGTGAACCGCTGTCACCTTTTTTCTCCTGACGGCCGCATAACGGAATGCGACATCGCTGATCTTGGCCATTTTTTCCCTTGTTATTACGCGCACTGAAAGTGCCACATCCCTGGTGGGCATGAATTCCCCGCTCCCCAGGAACATGTTTCGATCGGCGTAAAATCCCTGGGTGTTCTCCCTGACTATGAGCGTGTCGATGGGATCAAGTCTCCCCCTCAGGTATGTTCTCACCGGCCTGATGTTGGCGTAGAGATCGAAATGGGTCCTTATGGCACCCGATGGACTCTTCTGCCCTTTTGAACCGGGATAACTGCCCACCTCCAGTGGCCCCAGTATGAGCCCATCTGACATTTCAATCTTCTTAAGAACCTCATCTGTGAGGGGCTTGCCCCACAACTGGAATGATTCCCATCCAACCTGCACCTTACTGAAAGATATAAGGCCGGATAAACCAAGTCTGCCCATTGCCGCAGAAAACACAGAAACAGCTGACTCCACCACCTCTGGTCCAATGCCGTCTCCGGCAGCCACGCTTATGTTGTATTTATCCTTCATACTGAATCCTTAGCCATTATAGCGGTTCCTTGTCAATATATCCTTGAGATCTGAGCACTTCTATTATGCCACCGGACCTTACGATATTCATC
>JAJZZZ010000101.1 GCA_021797265.1 Thermoplasmata archaeon | reverse complement strand
TCCAAAATTCTCGTGGTCAGATCTGAAGGAGATTGTGAAGTTCACAAAACTTCCAGTAATACTGAAGGGAATATCACATCCCGATGATGTGGAGACTGCCATCGATTCTGGAGTAAAGGGTATCGTCATATCCAATCATGGAGGCAGGCAGGTGGATGGTGCTATATCAAGCATTGATTCACTTGCAATGATAACCGATCAAGGAACAGTCAGGGCTGATCTCTTTTTAGACAGTGGCATCAGGCATGCAGCAGATGCAATGAAGGCAGTTGCACTCGGTGCAAAAGCGGTACTGTTGGGAAGGCCATATGCCTATGCCCTGGCAGCAGGTGGCCAGAGAGGGGTTGAGGCATACCTCAATCAGATAACAGCAGAGATGGACCTTCAGATGGGCCTTGCAGGTTTCCGATCCCTGGATGAGATCAACAGAGAATCTGTAATAAGGATATGATCAACACTCCACTACAGGATAATAAGGCCTGCAAGTGATATCATAAGGCTTGCAAAGGTACTGGTTCCAATGAAAGTTTCTATTTTTGTCTGGTCTTTCATTCCAGACAGATAGATTGCGGCCATCAATGTGAGGATCTGCGGTACAATAAGGATAAGCAGAACCGTCCTGGAAAGCGATATCAAAAACAGGATACCAAAAACTGTGCTGATAATCCACATTATGCGGAGCAATAACAGGCTTCCTGATAGCCCAAGCATAGTTGCAACTGTCCTTATTCCTGAATCTTTATCCCATCGGTAATCTCTAATGTTTCCTGAAAAGATCACAGTGGGAAATGATAGAGCACCCTGCAAAATCAGAAGAGCAGATCCGATGTTAATAGATCCAGATGTTGAATAGACTTCAATCAGTGAAAGTGAAATGAAACTCAATGAAACTGAGATTTCCCCAAGGCCTCTGTATTTTAACCTGAATGGGTCTCCAGTGTAACCGTATGAAATGAATGCCCCGAGAGGCAGTATCAGAAGTGTTGAAAAAGAATGGAAAAAAATGGAGAACAGAATAAGGGCCAACCCTAGAATAACTAACAGGATAATGCCATATTCAAGAAGGGCTACCGGCCTGATGGACATGCCAAAGACCGGATGCTTCCTGTATCTCGTGTTTGGTGCCCCAGGAACATCAATTCCATTTCTGACATCGAAGTAATCATCAAATAGGTTAGTAGCAGCAGCAATGATTATGACAGAAACAGAGAAAACAACGACATCCAGAACATCTGGATTTCCTCCATTCCTGTATGATACAATAACTCCGGTTAGAACAAACGGTATGATCAGATATAAAGGTGGGGTCATCAGCCCACGGGAGGAGGCCTTTGCAACCCTTATCCCCTCTGATATCCCTATTCTCAAATAAGATCAGATCCCCGGACTGCGGGCAAGGAAAATTTCACTTTAAATTGACGAACCTTCCGGTCTTCTGGGATTCCATGGCTGCATTCACTATCCTGACGACTGCAGCCCCGTCCTCACCGGATGCTATGATCTCTTCCTTCCCATCACATTTTCTCACAAATGATGCTATTTCCTCCTGGTACATGTTCAGGCCGGAATACTGCTTTATCAGCATCCCCTCTGGGCCTGTAAGTTTGCAGTCCACTGCGGTTCCGAAAAGGCCAGATGCTAGAACTGTATTGCCAGTCCCTGATATGATCAGGTCATTTCTGGGAGTTTTCATTGATCTGGAGGAGACGATGTTAGATATGGTTCCGTTGTAGTCTGCAAGAATGGCAAATGTATCCTCCACAACGGAATCCTCAGGTTTCTTCATACAGGAAACTGTCTGGGGATGTTTACCCAGAATGAAATTAACAGTGTCAATAACGTGAACACCTGTACCCATAACTGAACCTCCTCCAACCTTTGAGGGGTCATCCCACCATTCCCTGTCAGGCTCCCTGGTCTGGTTAACGGAAAGTCCTCCCCAGATTCCTGACACATATGTGATCTGGCCAAGTGAATTGTTCTGTACCATCTCTCGCAGTTCCCTGACAGCTGGATGGAAACGCATATGGAATCCAACAGAAAGTGTCAGTTTTTTCTCTTTAGCCATGGATACCAGATGTTTAGCATCCTCAGATGAAAGGGTCATCTGCTTCTCAAGAAGCACATTTTTTCCTTTCTCCATGGACATCTTTGCCTGTTCGAAATGAAGGAAATTAGGGGATGCGATGTAGACAGACTCAAAGTCGCCATCCCTGAAAAGTTTCTCCAGATTTGTAAAAGGCTCTGCACCGTATTTTTCCGCCTCTTTAGAAGCCTTTTCTTGGTTTCTGCTATATATTGCGCTTATCCTGTTTCCGGATAGGGCAATGGCCGGCATTACTCTGTTAATTGCATGGTTTCCGAGCCCAATAATTGCGAACTTCATGATATCATCCATGTGTTCGCTGTTCTAATCATTTTTCCTTTTTCTAAATGCAATCTGATCTCATTCAACTGCCATGTTTTTCCAAATATGCTGTCCCCATGTCCATTCTAACCAGAAGATCAGGTTCAGGAATGCTGTATCCATGTGAAACGATCATAAGATCAATGTGATTGCTACCACAAAAATCCATCAGGAAGTGAAGCACATCATTTCCTGCCGATATATTTGAAAGCACCTCATCCAGAAGCAGAACCTCCCTACCTGAGAGCAGAGCAGTTGCAATGGCCACTCTCATCCGCTGGCCCTGGCTCAGCTGTGACATCTTTCTGTTTTTCTGTATCTGTAGACCCTCAGCAACTTCATTAATATGGGAACTGTCGAATTTTTCCTTATCCATAGCATATGCAATGTGTCTGTCTGAAGTCATGGAAATGAAATATGAATTCTGTGAAGCATAGACAATTGACCTCTTCTCCGGCGGTTCATTGGAAACGTCCCTTCCGTTGACAATGACACTGCATTTCTTGCATCTCGCAATACCAGCAATGCAACGCATAAGGAATGTCTTCCCGGATCCGTTTTCCCCTGTTACGTTGATAATCCCGCTTCCGCTGAATCTGGCCTTAAGCCTGAATTCCCCTGATTCAGTTTCTATATCAACATCGATAGTCATGCACGAACCACATTTTCTCTCATTGTCTTTCCGCTGCTTAGAAACTTAACCGCCAGAAGGACAGCCACTGATATAACAATGAGTATGGCAGAGGCAGTGATGGCAGGGCCTGGCCCGTAATATCCATAATACTGGTATATCAGGACAGAGGCTGTTTCAGTTCCACTGAAGGGGCCTCCAGATATATAGAAGACAAGTATTGCAACAGAGCCAAACTCACTTATTGCCCTGCTCATTGATGTAAGGGCTGCTGAAAGGAGGCCTCTTGCATTTGAAGGGATAAGGAGCCCATATAGTACTGTAGCCCTGCCTTTCCCAAGTGTAGAGGCAAAATGTTCAGGTTCCCTGTTCAGAGAGGAAAACAGAGACTGGGCGGATCTTATGTAAATTGGGGCCGATATGAATGAAAGCACAAGGATAAGCCCCAGTAATGAATCGTAGAAACCCAGCCCATGTTCCGAAAGAAATCTTCCAAATGGGGTAATCGGGCTTCCCAGTATCAAGAACGCAATTCCCACTATGGGGTGTGGAATGGATGCAGGTATGTCGGAAATTGCCTCAGCCAATCTACCGGTACTCCGGGACAGAACATATGACAGAGGGGTGAACAGAAGGAATACGAGGGCCGCTGAGAGGGCGGCTGAAAAAAGAGTAAGTGCTATGGAGTGAAAGACAGCAGGGGAGTATCCCTGCGGGCTTCTGTAAACCACAAATCCGAAATATAGAACAAGGGCTATAGGAAGAAGTATAAGAACAAGGGATGCCAGAGACCATATGCCTATGCCATCTTTCCTGAATCCTTCAGATTTTATCAGATCTGTCCACCTTCAATGAGTTCCCCATTTTCAATCATGTTATAGATGAAACGTGGAGGCTGGGTTGAGTTAAAAAGTATCCCATGGGAGAGAGGCTTAAGGCCGTATGGAGAGAGAAGTGCACTGTGTCCTATCACGAATGAGGTGAAATTCTCTGCTATTCCCTGGTAAGGTTCTCCTGCAGGATCAGAAATGAAAAGATATATGGGTTTCCCGGTGAAGACAGTTCCTGAATAGTTCAGGGAAAATCTGGCGTAGAAGGATGCCAGGCTTGAATTACCAAGTCCCGTGTAACTGGAGAGATTGATATAATCAAGCCCTTTTGCTATTGCAGCTGACTTGTATATGAAGAGGAACTGAATATCTCCGCTTTCCAGAGGAGAGACTAGTTCTGCAGCACTTGACGCTGACCTGTTTCCGCCACTGGTGATAAGCCTGTTCATGTAATATGACTGGTTTTTAGCGAAGAGCTTTCCAGCTATCTCAAGGCTGATCCATGCCCTGTATCCTGCCGGATCTGAAAGTGGGTCAGATATTCCAACCTTCACTGATCCGGATGTAAGCATTTTGTATCCATCATTAAGAAGTGTAGTGTTATTTTCAGCATATCCTGCTTTCAGGTCTGATACGATGGCGTTCTCTGCCGATGTTGATACGGAATGCGGTGCATAGGCAAGGGCCATGTGATCGGAGGCAAAAGCGACAGCCCAACCGGAATAGTGCGTGCTAAGATAGCTCTGGTTGTATGAGGACAGGGAAACACTGATAAAGTTGGTTGAAATCTCACCCTGGCCTATTTCTCTGGCCATGTCAAAAGAACCACCTGATTTAACAGGAAGATGTGGTGTTCCAGTACTGTTCTGAAAAGCATTCAGAAGTGTATTGCTCTCCTGCAGGTAAGCATCTGCTGAAAATACCGATATCTTTCCACTTGGCTTTGAAGATTTGGCAAAATGTATGCCGAGCCCGATGGAAATAACAGCAACAGCCACAATGATGGCTAGGATCTTCCTTTTCATGAACGGAAATCAGTGGTGTATATTTTAAGATGTTTACAATTCTTTAAAATTAAATGATAATGTTTACATATACAGAGTGCATCCTCATTAAATGCGCACATTATTCACTGAAAGGCAGCTGGAGATAAATCGTCTCGTAAGGGAGGGATTATCAAACTCCGAAATAGCTTCCAGGCTTGGGATAACAGTCCAGGATGTCAGCATCACAGAAAAACGGTTCAGGGAAAATCTTGAGAAAGCTGTGAATACAATCAACCTGGCAAAGGAATCCTTTATGGTTTCCACTATATCAATTGAGGCTGGTACACACATTCTTGATGCAAGCAAGATGATAATGAATTACGCTGACAGAAAAGGAATAAAGCTTAAGGACAACACTCTTTCTTTAGTATCCGGG
>JAJZZZ010000100.1 GCA_021797265.1 Thermoplasmata archaeon | reverse complement strand
GCAAGCCTGCACAGGTCTGCACATTCTTGCTCCATTGTTGATCGAATAATTTTAAAGCAAACTTTGCATGTGGGGAGAAATGACTGAACTTACCTCATCCAGATCACTAGGACTGGATGCAATTTTCCAATACACAGGTTCCGGCGTTCAGTTGTTTTCCGGAGCAATTTTCTATATAATAATTGTGAGGATGTTCAGTACCACGGCAGTTGGTGCCATTGCCCTGTTCCTGGCCATAGTTGGTCTCTTCAACATTGTCTTTTCATTCGGCCTCGGCACGGCGGCACAACATTTCACATCTTACAGCCTTGGCATAGGTGATTATGCTGCCGTGAGAAAAACCATAAGGAAAATGATTGGCTTTGGCTTCATTCTCTCCCTTGTTGGTTTTGCCATACTCCTGGTTTCCAGTGGTGGGATATCGCTCATATTCCTCCACAGTTCATCATATTCCTTCCTGGTGAGGCTGCTCAGTGTGGTCCTTCTTGGGAACATCCTCTTCGGGATACTGAATGGGGCTCTTCTGGGCCTCCAGAATTTCAGGCTTTCGGCAATAATCAACATAGTCATCTGGGTCTTCTATTACTTCGGGTCGATAGCCCTGGCACTGTATGCCAGAAGCCTTGATGTCATAATACTGGGCTGGATAATAGGAGTATTCCTTGGCGTATCCCTGGAACTGGTCATAATACTGAGGCAGGTCAGCCGCTATCCATCCACTGGTAAGGCTCCTGGCAGCAACTTCATCCTCAAGTACTCCCTGCCTGTGCTTCTTTCTGGAATAATCGGGTATGGCGCATCTTACATGGACAGGTTCGTGGTTGCGGGGCTGCTGAACCTCTCATCACTGGGAGTCTACAACTTTGCGCTCCTTATCGCCTCGTCAATAGGATTCCTCGCAACACCCTTCAATAACATACTGATGCCCAAGTTCTCCGAACTCTTCGGTGAAGGAAGGAGGGGGGAAATATCAAGCATAGTAGACGGTTCCTCCGTGCTTCTCTCATCAATTTATGTGCCAGCAGCACTTGGCATAGCTGCGCTTTCACCAATGATCCTGGATCTACTTGGCGGCTATCAGTACACAGGAGGCTCGGTTGCACTATCAATAATAATGGGATTTTCCGCACTGTTCATATCGGTTAACATACTCACACAGGCAATAGCATCAGTAAGGAAGACCCATCTTTTCATATACTCAAGTGCGGCAGCTCTTGCTGCAAACGTTGTCTTTTCCATTGTGCTCATACCAAGGTTCGGTCTCATAGGAGCCGCCTTCGGTTTTTCGTCCGTGTACGTTGCAACGTTCGTGATCCAGTACTATTTCGCAAGAAAGAACGGCATAGTCCATTTCAATTATTCCGCCTTTGCAAAGGTATGGATTGCCTCAATAATCATGTTTGCTGTTGTCATGTCTGCGGAGGAACCATTGGAAGCGATCCTGCATCACACACTGCTTCTCCTGCCACTTTACATTGCCCTGGGATTTGTAGTGTACGTCCTGGCTGCAAGGATACTACAGATTTTCAAGAGAGAGGACAAGGACCTCATAATCTCCCTGTTTCCGGATAAGTACAGGAAAATACGGAGAGCCATTGAGGTTCTAATTCTTCACTGATTCACCATGGCTGGCTCAGCACCTTACTTCCCAATACCTAAAATGATTACGTGTGTCTGCGTGCCATCCTCGTTTCTCCGCACAGCCACCCGCTTAAGGACTTGAAAACATTGTTATAGGCGTGTATAATAGAGGAATCTGAAAATTCATGCCCACCGTCATGCGGGAAGAATCATGCATGGAAGCAAACTTTACTGATCATGCTTCCTGAAGTCTGCCGGCATTGGAATGGGAGAATCTGGAGGAATACCGTTGGCCTCGAAAATATCCGAAAGTAAAGCTGAAAACCCCTATGAATTCAAGATAAGAGGCCTGGACAGGAGAATATGGATCCTCAGTGCCACACGCTTCATCAGGTCTTTTGGCCGTGGCTCCTCATTCATATTCGTCCCTCTTGTGTTCATAGTGGTCTACCATATGGGGTTTGTTGTGACGGGCCTGTTTCTTGGCACTGCAACGCTAATAATGGCATTCATCCAGTATTTTTCCGGCATTCTCACTGACAGAATAGGAAGGAGATCAATCCTGGTGTACTCCCAGATACCTGCAGTGCTGTTCTATCTGCTTATCTTCTACAGCATAGCTTATCCACACTATTTTGTCCTGCTGCTGCTATCCTGGTACGGAACAATAGTCATAAATTCAATACAGTACCCGGCTGTGCAGGCTGCGGTTGCAGATGTAACCTCAGTGAGCGACAGGATGTCCGGTTACACTGTCATGAGGATAATGGCAAACCTGGGAATTGCAATTGGTCCACTGATGGGTGCATATCTGGCTTACCATGGGCTGCAGTACATATTCCTCGTTTCTGCAGCTGTGACCGTGGTTGAGATCGTGATGCTGTATTACCTCTTCAGGGAATCCTATATTCCTGCTGATCATGCCCGCCTGAAGAAAGGGGACCTTGGCAAGGCCTACAGGAATGACCGGTTCTTCATACTCTTCATTATCGTGGGGATTGTGCTTGGTATCTTCATGAGGCAGAGGGGATCAACATTCACTGTATATACAATAGTGGTGGAACATCTTCCGTACCTGTACCTTGGCATAGTATGGGCCTTAAACGGGGCACTGGTCGTGGCCCTGCAGTTCCCGTTCCTCAGGCTCATGACCCGGTCCGGGAATCCAATGATGTGGAGGGGCATAGGGACAATATTCTATGCCATATCATTCCTCATACTCACATCATCCCCGGTGTTCCTGATCCTCATTGCTTTCATGGCTGTGGCCACAGTTGGTGAAGACATGCTTTCCCCCACAACCCAGAGCATCATAACGACACTGGCACCTGAAAACATGCGCGGTTCTTATATTGGAGTGTATAACCTCTACACCAGTTTTGGAGGCTTCGCCGGGGCAATAATAGGATTGTACCTGCTATTCGTTTTCCAGAAAGTGGCAAGCACATACTGGTTATACATTGCACTTGGCACCACAGTGGTGGCAATTTCATACGTTCTGCTGGGAAGGATGTTTACCAGGCGCATAGCAAAGGTCGTCACACAACCCATAACTGCAGCAAAGTAGCGGGAGTGCCTCTTGCAATTGTTCATAAGGGAACCAATAAGAATTGCACTCCTTTTACTGTGGCAAGCATGGCATTTGTTCACAAATATCATTATTGCTATGTGAATTAATTTATATCTTCATTGATATAGTTATGCAGATGACTACCGTAGAAGGATCAATAGATAATGCATGGAAACATGGCAAAACAACCAACATCCATCATCTGGTATTTATGGCAGATTCACTCCTGATTTTTGATGTTCTGGATAAGCGGGAGATCAGGAAAGAAGTATATCAGTACCTCAGATCAGACCCTCTTACTCTGGCTCCAGTTCCAGCAGTAGAGAATTATGGCCTTTACAGGGACTCGAAGCAGATTCATAAGCAGATTATCGACATGGCCATTGAGGCGGGAAATCAGATTGAGAAGAACATCGATGCCGAGATTTCAAAGGTGCCTCCAGACTTTAAGCGAATTGAATATGCTGAGGTGAAGTCCATGATCCTCAGGCAGGGAAAGCATCTTGGATTGCCATCACTAACAATTTCGGCTGCGAATGGTGATACAGAATACAAGCTGATGCACAACAACTACGAGAAGCTGGCTCGCCTTGATGAAGAAACCTTCAGGAAGTATGCTGATCTGCTTACGAAAGTGATGGGTGAGAGAGCAAAAATAGAGGGGTAGCGTCATGGCACCTTTAGAAGGGGCAGATTGAGGTAATTCCAGGTTCAAAGTTTCCTTAACTTTTCCAGAAATAGCCTGAATGAACTAGAGTTTGACAATGCTGTTCTAATGTCAAAGTATTCCAGAATTTCGCTCCTAATTAAAGTGCCGTCAGAACGGTTTGGAAGTGTTGAAAGGAATTTCTCCTTCGTACAGGTATCACATTTTGGTAGTTCTCGAAGCTTGAGGGCTTTAGCTGCTTTTTTTGTAATACCAGAAATATACCACCCTTCTATTTCAGGTATGGCGAGAAAAATAATTTCGTCCGATTAATGAGGATACCTCCTCTTCAGTTCGTAAATTCTGGAACTAGAAGATTCATAGTGATCAGTATCATCATCTGCAATGAACATTATTGCCTCCTTCTGAGATCTGAGGGAAATAATGTAGCTGTCTATTTTTTCATCCTTCTTTTGAGAATATTGAATTATCTTTGGCCGGGGGATTATTTTCTCAAGTTCAGTGATCCTGTTTATGAATAATTCATCAAAAAACCCCTCTACGAAAATGTACTTCAACATTTTGATTCAATTGAGGATACCATCAACAAAGAGTTCATCAATGCCAATCTTCTCCTTGAGAAACGCCTTAATTTCATCGCTGTTGGCAGCGCGAGAGACTTTTGATGCCCCGTTTTCGTCCCTGTCAATTATATACAGATTCTCAAGGTCAACATATTTTATCATTTCAGGACTGTGAGTTGTGATAATGATCTGTTTTGCCTGTGAAGCCTCTTTAATGAGGTTCATTAGACTTGAAATAAGGCGAGGATGTATATTCCTTTCCGGCTCCTCTATAACGATGAGTTGGTTTCGCTCGAAAAATAGGCTGTAAATTATAGATACAATTTCTATAGTCCCATCGGAGATAAGGGGGGCAGGTATGTCAGTCTTTGAATTATAAGTTTCCAGCATCTTAAATATGACGGACTTGTCTACCTGGTTCTCAATGGAGACATCCTTCACGAAAGGCAAACAAACCTTCAGATAATGGATAAATTTCTTCCTTTCATCCGGTTTAGCGAGCATTTTTCTTAAAACCAGTGCAGTGTTGCTGCCATCTGGTTCTAATTCAGCTTTTCCTGTAATTGGTATTGCTTTCTTTGATAATTTTGGGTCAAAGTCATAAACCTGAATAAGGGTGCCTATACCGAGACCCAGGAAGAAAGATAGTGGTGGAAGTTGCATAAGGCTGCCCATGTCTTTGTTAAAAGATCTACTGAATGACGAAGAGAATGGCAGGATCTGCTTCATAATCTCCTCATCCCCCTCACTACGTATCTTGCCGTTTTCTGACAAGAATTTTACTGTACCAGTTTCACTTGCATCTCCCTTTGCAACGGAGGTCTTGAGCGATACTTCCTCAATATATTTCTGAATTCCCTTCTTTTTCTTGAATGGATAAAGTTGAAGTTTGTACGAAAGGTCCGAAAGACGGAGAGATTGTGGCCGGTTTACGGAGATACCCTGCT
>JAJZZZ010000099.1 GCA_021797265.1 Thermoplasmata archaeon | reverse complement strand
AAACAAGAAGATCTGCATGAGATGTGACGCAAGGAATTCACCCAATGCCACAAGGTGCAGAAAGTGCGGTTATACCGGCCTCAGAATGAAGGCTAAGGAGAGAAGGGGAGGACAGTAAACGTCTTCCGTGGCTGCAAGAAAGGTAGCCATAATCAGAATGGAAGGGACAAACAATGAATATGAAGCCTTCCAGTCATTCAGCAGAGTAGGTCTGGAACCACATTATATACATATTAATGAGCTTAAGAGGAAATCAGTAAGCCTCGAGGATTTCTCAGCTATTTTTCTTCCCGGTGGTTTCTCTGCAGGTGACTACATAAGGGCAGGAGTGATATTTGCACGAAGGCTTGAGGATGCTGCCCTAAGGGATATTTCAGGATTTGTTGATGACGGTAAGCCAGTGATAGGAATATGTAACGGTTTCCAGGTACTGACTGAGATGGGATTCCTGCCTGGATGGTCTCGGGGACAGTCCAGGGAGATAGTGCTTGCCCCAAATGATTCCAACAGATACGAATGCAGGTATACCTATATACGGGTTGAGACCAATAATCCCATTCTGTCTTCCTCCCTTGAAATTGGCTCGCATCATCTCATACCAGTGGCCCATGCCGAGGGCAAGATCAGGATATTGGAGCCAGAAAAAAATCTTGCAAAACTTGAGGAAAACGGACAGATTCTCTTCAGGTACTCAACCGCTGATGGTTACATAGACGGATATCCTTGGAACCCAAATGGTTCCGTATCTTCAGTGGCTGCAATATCAAACATGCAAGGGAATGTCATTGGAATGATGCCGCATCCTGAGAGACTTTTTTATTACTACAGGAAAATTGACCAGGAAACTTATGGAAATTCGGCAGTTGGACAGAAATTCTTTACTGCAGTTAGAGATTATATCATAAGGAACGACTGCTGACCAGCGAAGAGAGAAAAGCCCTGACTTTGTTGTGAAATTCCTCCAGAGTGCCATCATTGACTATCATGTGATCAGCAAGGGAAATTGTACGACCGATACCCCACGTCAGCTCCCTGCCATCCCTCATCTCCAGTTCATTTTCACTCCTGACGTCATCAATTCTATTTCTTCTCAATATTCGGTTCAGGCGCTCCTGCCTGTTTGCGTAAATTGCAACCACAATGACGGAATCGTAATGGCTTTTGAAAAATTCAAGCTCCTCAATATTCCTGAGCCCGTCCACAATTGTCTTTTCGGAATCGTTGATACGCTCAGCGGTCCTCTTAGCCCAGATATCCATTCCATGCGACTTTCTCTCGGCACTTGCAAACTGGCCTATTTCACTGTCTATCATTGGTATCCCTGCCTCTTTAGCATATTCCTTTACCGTCTCGCCCATATGAACATCCGAATAGCCCAGTTCCCTTGCAACCTTCACGAATTCATCCTTTCCTGAACCCGGCATGCCGGTCAAAATTATCATTGAAAATGCTCCACTTATACTGAAGATTTATCCGAAAAGGAACCCCATTCCATCCTCGGCCCGAGAGTCTTCTTCCTTGATCTGCTTTATGACATTCTCTTCTGTTTCGGCTGCCAATCTCTGAAGAAATTTTCCGAAGAGTTGCTCTAGCCTCTTCCTTCCATCGTCTGAACCCTCATAATATACGATAAGATCCACTGCATTTGGAATATAGTTAGCGGCTTCTTTCAGGTTAAGTGTCTGCCTGCCCAGAATATCATCGGAAGTGATCTGATCAAATACGCCCTTACTGGCCTTTTGCAGAATATAGAGTGCAATCATTTCGAACCTATATTAAACAGTACAATAAATGAATTTGCAGGCGTTTGCGGGATTGTATCTTAATTGGGGAGCCTACCATGAAATGAATTAAATGTATTTAAGAACAAGATGGAAAAGATGCTTTCCATCAGGAATTCAACTTTCCGCTCCCAACAATGAAGCAAAGTTGATTCGTTTTTCAAAATACCTACTTTTCTATAAGTGAATGGAGAGTGAATTTACCGGGGATATAATCCTCCCGGGCTGAATTCTGGCTTTGAATACCATACTTGATCCCATAAGTTCGGAAAACATGTTTTTCCGAAGCCAGATTCGTGAAATGCGAAAATGTCCTGGTAGTCAAAAAGAACAGAATTCACGCTCAATGCACTGTTCTTGAAACAATCAGTATTATGCACCCTAGCAAATATATAACAGGTTCGCCAGATAAAATATTTTAATTCGTTTATAATCTCCACCAGAAAGGCGAAAGTCCAATGGATTTAAATGTAGCAATTGGAGGCCCCCAGGGTGGAGGTATAGACACTTCATCCAACATGATCAACAGGGCCTTTGCGGAAGCTGGTTATAATGTATTTGGCGTAAGAGAGTACCACTCAAACATAAAGGGAAGGCACAGTTACAATCATCTCAGGGTAAAGGAAGATCGCCCAAGATCGCTTAAGTATCCTGTGGATATCATTGTAGCCCTTGATGCTGACACCATTTTTGAGCATCTCGAGGATGTTGGACCGGGTACAAAGATAATTTATGACCGGAGCTTCGAAAGCTCTGATCTGACACAGGCCAGGATGATCATGCGCGACACAGCCAGGCGAATCAAGGCGACTCTGGACGACGCAAAGTTCCCCAACACCGTGAAGGGTGCAGTAGATTACATGAAAAGCAGGGGAGGCATACCGATGCCGATTCCATTCAACGATGTTGTGGCTTCTGCCAACGCTGAAGGCCCGGCCGCAAGATATTTCAACACTCTCGGTTCGGCCGTAACCCTTTCAATAGCCGGGTTGGATCAGAAATTCACAGTAGAGGCCATAAAACAGGTCTTCTCGAATAAGGAAAAAGTAGTGGCTGAAAACGTAAGGGTCGTTGAAGCCGCATACAGATATGCCAATGAGAATGGCCTTGCTGGCAAACCTCTCAAGACCTTGCAGAAGAAACAGAGATTCCTCATAACCGGGAATGACGGATCCGCCATAGGCAAGCTCATGGGTGGTCTAAGACTGCAGACCTATTACCCCATAACTCCCGCAAGCGATGAGAGCACCATACTGGAGGAACACGAGGAGTACTCGTTCATAGAGGCAGAGAAGAACCGCCTGAAAAGGGGCGGTGTCGTGATTGTTCAGACTGAGGATGAGATATCAGCTGTTACCATGGCTCAGGGCGCAGCATTAACAGGCGCAAGGACCTCAACAGCCACCAGTGGCCCAGGCTTTTCATTGATGGCTGAAGGCATAGGTTTTGCAGGAATGGACGAAGTTCCCCTTGTGGTTACACTCTACCAGAGAGGCGGACCCAGCACTGGACTTCCTACAAGAAATGGCCAGTCTGATCTTCTGTTCGCGCTGAATACAGGTCATGGAGAATTCCCGAGAATCGTCATTTCATCTGGAGATGTTGAAGAGTGCATATACGATGCAATGAAGGCCCTCAATTACGCACAGAGATACCAGTTGCCCGTCATACACCTCATTGACAAGAACCTTGCAAACTCAACAGATATGATCCCTGACATTGACCTCAAGAGAGTTCAGGTGCCGCAGACGCTCAAGACTGTCCCATCACCGGATTTCCACAGGTACAGCCTCAAGACTGAAACTGGAATGTCAGAAATGGGAATTCTGGGAAAGGATATATTCTGGATGACTGGTGATGAACACGATGAGCTTGGTCATGTAACTGAGGACACGGAAATGAGGGATTCCCAGATGAGGAAAAGATTCAGGAAACTGGAAACCGCACTTCAGGAAATCCCGGCAAATGACCAGGCTGTTCTCTATGGTCCGGACAAGGCAGATATAACATTCGTCACGTGGGGCAGCCAGAAGGGCCCGATTCTGGATGTAATGGAAGACCTGAAGCAGGAAGGAATAAGCGCTAACCTGCTTTATCTGAAGATGTTCATGCCGTTCCCGTCTGAATTTGTGAAAAAGGTCCTGGGAAAGGCCAAGCTTGTAATAGATGTGGAGAGCAACATGCTGGCACAGGCTGCAATGGTGATAAAACTGAATACCGGAATCAGCATTGAGAAGTCAGTTTTGAAGTACAACGGCAGGCATATGACTGAGGATGAGATACTGAAAGCTGCAAAGGATATCTATTCCGGCAAAAGCAAGAATGAAATAGAGGTGTTACAGAATGGCGCATAATTTTAAGAATGACATAACCGTGGACTGGTGCCCTGGCTGTGGGGACTTCGGAATACTCACATCAATTTCCCAGGCACTGTCCGAACTGAACTTGAATGGAAATGATGTGGTTGCCATATCCGGTATAGGATGTTCCGGAAAGACACCACATTACCTGAACATGGGTGGGGTCCACACACTTCATGGCAGATCAATACCGTTTGCCACTGGAGTTAAGCTGGCCAATCCCAACCTGAAGGTAATAGTGCCCAGCGGTGATGGAGACATGCTGGGAATCGGAGCAGGCCATTTCGTGGCCGAAGGGAGACGGAACACTGGGTTAACACTAATTATATACGACAACGAGGTTTACGGGCTCACCAAAGGCCAGGCAGCGCCAACAATGCAGCTTGGAGAGCAGACCAAGAGCCTGGCAAGACCCAATGTATTCGGCAAGCTCAACCCAATCACGCTGGCTCTTTCATCCGGCTATTCCTTTGTGGCAAGGGGATTCAGCTTTGACATGAAGCAGCTCAAGGATCTCATAAAGATGGCTGTGATGCATGACGGTTCTGCCGTGATTGATGTCCTTCAGCCATGCCCAACATACAATAATGTCAACACAATGGAATGGTACAGGCAGAGAGTTTACAAGCTGGAAGAGGAAGACAAGAACTGGGATCCAGTCATCACTCCCGCAAACGAGAACACAGCAGAAGAGAAGTTCCAGAAAGCGTACACAAAGGGAATGGAATGGGGAGACCGTATCCCAACAGGAGTTTTCTACGATAACAGGGTAGTGCCCAGCTTTACCAAGAGACTTAACGAGTTTGTACCGAACTACCTGGATTATCCGCCTTCCCAGCAGATAGTAACTGGAAAGGACGGCTACACGCCTGTGGACCCATACGGTACTTTCGCTGAAAAGTTGATCTGAGCATTCTTACCCTTTTTAAATTTTTAATTTTTCTCCTCAAATTCCGCAATGAGAACATCTTTTCCCGCGCAATTTAGCACGGACTAGATTTTGGCCCGGTAAGTATCACAGCGCCACATGCAGCATGGCCGTGATTCCGAGCAACAGAAACAGGATCCCAAAGATTGCCAGTGCGGATATGCTGAATATTCTAACACCAAGTACAACCTCCCGTTCGTATTTGAGAGAAGCCCTGTTTACAAGTTCGGACAGGAAGAATATCCAGATTACGATTCCAACAAACAGGAATATGATGGTTATGATCCCGAACTTCTGCAGGACACTGAGCCCTGCAGTGAGCCACCAGGCTATCTGCATGGGGTTCACCAGTCCGA
>JAJZZZ010000098.1 GCA_021797265.1 Thermoplasmata archaeon | reverse complement strand
CACTGGAACCCAGCTCGATAAATTCTTCTGTTCCCTGTGCAAACCTCAGTTGAATGTTGCCATTTATTTTATCCAAATCTTCACCTCCGAAAGGTGTCATGTATCTCAATGACAGGTAGTTGTAAATGTCAACTAAATTGTTTATGTGAGGCAGTTGACCTCCTTTCAACACTCTCCTTATCAGGGCTTCATGAGATGGCCTGCCATCCTTCACTTTCAGATCCTTATAAGCAGCTCTCCAGTTGGAGATTAACGGGTTATCTTTCACAGTTTCCAAATCCAATCTTAACCGTATCTCTGATTCTGCCTTTCTTAAGAGATTTTCAATTTCCTTTTTTTCTCCATGATTTTTAATCCCGCTGGAAACTAAAACACCAAGTCTCAGATCTGGAAATAACTGGAATATTTTCGGATTAACTGAAAATTCCATTTTAAGCAATGTTATTGATTATTAAAAAATGAGCTTTGGGAACTACTTCTTAGACATTTGACAATATAATTGCCTTCAAATCAAAATGCTTTAATGTCTTAGTGAAGTGCCATTTAGAGGATCATGAACGAGAGAATCCAATCCGCGACCACAGTATTAAAAAAACTGCTCCCAGAAATAGAATCAACATACAAATTAATCCATTCTCATCCGGAACTTTCAATGCAGGAATATGAAACAGCAGATCTTGTCGCTAAAAATCTGGATAGATCTGGATTTGAGGTACTTACAGGAATAGGAAAAACCGGTGTTGCTGGAATTTTGCGGAATGGTGATGGGCCTACTGTGATGACCAGAGCCGACATGGATGCCTTACCGGTAAAGGAAGGAACTGGTCTTCCATATGCCAGCAAAGTAATCACAACTGATGAAGAAGGAAAAACTGTGCCTGTTATGCATGCATGCGGACACGACATGCATGTTGCCTGGCTTTTAGGTGCAGCCTCTTTGTTTGCGAGTAACAGGAATATATGGAAAGGTACACTGATCGTTATTTTCCAGCCCGCAGAAGAAACCGCCGCAGGTTCAAGAGCCATGATAAACGATGGGCTGTTCCGGAAAATACCAAAACCTGATGTGGTTCTCGGACAGCACGTCATGGTCGGTTCTGCCGGGGTAATTGGCTGGCGTGATGGAGTAGTAACATCCACAGCGGATAGTCTGGAAATAAAAATGTTCGGCCGTGGGGCTCACGGTTCCATGCCGCAATCCAGTGTTGATCCGGTAATCATGTCGGCATCTACCGCCCTTCGGTTGCAGACTATTGTATCCAGAGAGATTTCACCTTCTGATTTTGCAGTTCTGACAATAGGTTCTCTGCAGGCAGGAACCAAGGAAAATGTGATTCCAGACGAAGCAGTACTTAAGCTTAATATCCGAACATTGGATGAAAATGTACGTGCACATATTTTGTCGGCAGTTGAGAGGATTGTGTATTCCGAGGCCTCTGCATCTGGTGCCCCTAAGAAACCTGAAATAAGGTCCATAGAGCATTATTCTCTTGTGAGGAATGACAGTAAAGCCACTGAAAAGGCAGTTGAATCTTTTAAATCCTGTTTCCCTTCTGAGGAATTAAAGGAAGTGCAACCCACCTCTGCAAGTGAAGATTTCGGGAACTTTGGTGATGAGGCAAATGTACCTTCAGTATTCTGGTTTGTAGGGGGTACTGATCCCGATGAATTTGCAAGGGCCGAAAAAGATGGAAAAATTGGAGAGATACCGACAAACCACAATCCATGCTTTGCACCGGTTATTCATCCAACACTGGAAGCAGGAATAAAGGCAATGTATTGTGCTGCAGGAGCATGGTTATTCCAATAACCCAGATATTGTATGTAGGTGGATGAGCAGTATTGACCCTGTTACTTGAAGTGTTGGATCTCACCGGTACATTCGTATTTGGCATTAGTGGAGCAATTGCCGGAGTCCGACACAAAGTTGACCTTTTCGGAGTACTGGTACTTTCTTTTGCTGCTGCAAATGCAGGCGGAATTATGAGAGATCTTATTATTGGTTCAATTCCCCCGGCAACAATCAGCCAATGGCAGTATATTGTGGCAGCACTTCTTCCCGGTTTGCTGACATTTTATTTTTATCCTGTAGTCAAGAAACTCAATCACCCCTTATTGATTTTTGACGCAGCCGGACTTTCACTCTTTGCTGTTTCTGGCTCATTGAAAGCATTGGAATTTCACCTGAATCCACTTGCCGCAGTGCTTCTAGGTATTCTCACAGGTGTTGGTGGTGGTGTGACACGTGATATCCTTGTCGGCGAGGTCCCTGTCATTTTACGTACAGATATCTATGCTGTGGCAGCCCTTGCAGGTTCATCGCTAGTTGTTGGAGGATACTTTTTGGGACTTCCATCTGTGGCTCTTGCAGTCATGGGTGGGGCACTTTGCTTTTTCATAAGGATTATGGCGATTCATTACCATTGGAGATTGCCTATTCCAAAAGTACACGAGTAATTTGATTTGTAAAAGGCTTTAAAAATACTACAGGAGATTTGAATAGATGAATTGTTTATTTTTTGATCCAACCTAATGAAATATGAGTTTTTCTCAGCCACTTGGAATGTCTAAAGTTTCCCCATCCATTACTTAGTAAAGGAATATGTTATGAAAATTTATTTTACAGCCAACAGAGTCCCCGGGACAAATATCCCCACAGCATGATGCCTAACGTTTCCCTCCTGTTCAAAGGGAATTTTTGCAGTTTTCCAAAGTAAGAAATGATTCTGACTGAAGCAGTGGGAAATATTGCCATGAATTATTTCTTCTTAAGGCAAACGGTCATTTTTAGGAAACTGCATCAGGGTGCAAAATTTTTCCCGAAGAGCTTTCTCGCTATTATGAGCTTCTGTACTTCAGGTGTTCCGTCTCCTATCAGGAAACCTCTCGAGGTACGGAATTTTCTCTCCAGTGCTGAGGTTTTGACATATCCGGCTGCCCCCAGAGTCTGCAGGGCATGACTTACGGCTTCAAAGGAGGCTTCACACCCAAATCCTTTTACTGCAGAACTCTCAGCACCATTGTCAATTCCTGAATCGCTCATTGCCAGAGCTTTGAATGCCATCATTCTTGCAGACTGAAGCTTGGACCAGTCCTCAGCTATCCTGAACGATATTGCTTCATACTTTGAAATGTAATCTCCAAAGACTTTCCTTGTTCTGGCGTATTCTATTGCCTCTTCCAGGGCACCCATGGCCAGGCCGATTGCATACAATCCAACATGAACTCTCTGTATCCCCAGTATGTTCATAAGAATTGCAAAACCCTCATTTTCGACACCTATCAGATTTCCGGATGGCACCCTGACATTGTTTAGCCTGACCCGGCCAAAATCTCCTTGGAAGAGTGACGCCATGTTTTCATCTTCGTAAGGTTCTACTCCCTGTTCTCCACCTTCTACTATCATTAGGCTGATACCTTTGTGTTTCTTTTCATCAGGCACATTTGAAGTCCGTACTGAAATTATGTGCGCATCGGCAATCCCGGGACTGCTGACAAAGGCTTTCTCCCCGTTTATTACAAACTCATTATTTTCCAGAACTGCACTGGTTGTGATTGAGGCCGAATCCGAACCGAAACCAGGTTCTGTAAAAGCTCCGCATAGGACTAGTTCCCCGGAAAGATATCTGTCCAGGTAACTCTTTCTTGTATTTTCATCTGAGATCAATGGGAGCATCTTAGCAAAATGCATTGTAAGAAAAGCAGACACTGGTACCTCATATCGTCCCATTGTTTCTGAAAGGAGTCCGAGCGTAACTTCATTGAGGCCACCTTCTCCTTTAGGCAATACAGTAGCTCCAAAGATTAGCTGTGACAGATCTTTCAGAAGTTTCCTGGGGAACTTCCGTTCCCTGATCCAGCCTTCATAAGCTGGAACAACATTCTTTCTGCAGTATTCCTCTAATGATTCCTTTATGATTGATTCCTCGTCACTGAGTGTTCCATCCAGGTTCATAGATTTACCTTCCTCTCCACAATGGTTTCTTCTTTTTCATGAACGATTCCTGGCCATGATGGAAGTCTTCCGAGGATGCAAGGATAAGAAGATCGTCGGTTGCAGACTTGGCATGACCGGCAAATGTCTGCCTTACAGCGTTAATAGATGATTTAATTCCAGCAACTGAAAGTGGTGCGACTTTTGCTATTTTCTTTGCATACTCGGTAGCAACTGCCATTAACTGATCCCCGGAAACAACAACATCAACCATGCCAAGTTTCAGGGCTTCCTCGGCAGAAAACCAATCTCCTGTAAGGGCGTACCTGGCTAATTTCCTGCTTATCAGTGCTATACCATATGATGACCCCAGAGGCGGCATAGCGCCGATAAGTCCTTCCGGCAGTGAGAACATTGCCGTATTGTCGGCGATTACAATATCAAACATCATGTTCAGTTCACATCCACCACCAAATGCAATGCCGTTTACAGCTGAGATTATTGGCTTGGGGTAACGTGAAATGACATCAAGCAATGGCTGGGCAAGAGTATTCATCCATATCTTGGCATCCATGGAACTTTTCCATTTTTCCATCATGTCAATATCGTCTCCTGCGCTGAATGCTCTGCCACTCCCAGTGAGAATTACTGATCTCACGCGTTCCTGGGCTAGGGCTTCCTCCAGGGCCTTCCTAATACCTTCCCAGGTCTCTTCATTCAACGCGTTTAGTCGGTCAGGCCTGTTCAGGGTAATAATTGCAAAGCAGTCTACACTTATGTAAGATACAGGGCCAAAATTCCTGCTGTCTGCATTCCAGGCCAGGAAACCCTCTCCTTTTCTGATGCCTGTTTTCCCCTTGTCGAGCATTTCCTGAATCAGGGGATCTACTCTATACCTCTCACTTCCCGTTTCCTTGAATTGCTTGTCAAGCATGGCTGCGACATTGTCAAGGCCAAATCTGTCCGCCATTTCCAGTGGACCTTCCGGCCAGTTCATTGCCATTTTCATGGATCTATCAACGTCTTCCTTGCTTGCTACACCGTTTCTGACAATCCAAGCAGCTTCATTTATTGCAGATGAAAGCAGCCTTATAGGACTTATACTGAACATGCCTTCATTTGGTAGCAAAACGGGCCTTGCATATACATTTGGTTTTGGATACGGGTAAAAACCTCTGCCGGATTTCATACCCAGCTCTCCCACTTCCACCTTTTGTTTGAGTACAGTGGATTCCTCTGTTGAAAATCCCCGGCTCCTCATTTCCCTGTTTGCATTGTACACGGTATCTATACCGACAAAATCCAGAAGTTCGCATATACCCATTGGAAAACCGAGCCTGAATCTGAACATGGCATCAATATTGCCCATGTCTGATCCTGCTTCAAGCATTTTCATGGATTCCAGGATAACTCGATCATTAAGTCTGTTAATGAGAAAACCGGGAACATCTTTTCTGACAGTTACGTATTCCTTGTGAATGCTTTTCACAAGATCTTCA
>JAJZZZ010000097.1 GCA_021797265.1 Thermoplasmata archaeon | reverse complement strand
GTTCAGGGCCGAGACCACAGAACCTTGCAGTGACTGTATCAGAGTGTCCAACACGTACATCCGGTACATCAAGAAAAACAAAGTTCAGGAGTATTTGGAAAAGGGCTTCACAATCAAAAACGTGACCCTCGACGACTTATTCATAAGCAGGGGGGTTAGCCTTGAATCCTAAATTCACTTTGCTGCTGGCCTGGTATTACGGAATAAGAACAATCTCCAGAGGTCCCTCGTACATAATAGCTGCACTTAGCACCCCTCTTGCACTCCTTTTCCTGGTTTATGTCCTATCCGACGGGGCCTTAGTTAAATATGCCCTTGTTGGAGGATTCATCGCCATTGTTGCTTCGGTGGCACTTCAGAGTTCTGGAGATGCTGCTTTCTTCAGGCTTCAGCTCAGAATTCAGGACCTTTATGTGGCCAGCTCAGTTTCTCCGTCCGATTATATGATTGGCCTTACACTGAGTTATCTGATGTTTTCATTGCCCGGAATTATTCTCTATGGGATTCTGGGGGCCATCTATCATCTGTTTTCTCTGTTCTCAATCCTAATGCTAATACTGGTTCTGGCTCTGCTTGTGCTTTCTACTTCCTCCATTTCATTCATCATTTCCAGCAGCATAAAGCACATCAGAAACATCTGGGGAATTGCGGGAATACTGTCAGTCCTTATGACAATCCTGCCACCAACTTACTATCCATATGAATCCATTCAGAGGGGGTTCCTGTACCTGCTTTCCATTACACCAGTTACACCCGCAGCAGTCGTGGCACAATATTCATTTGGGCTATCTCCTGCAATGCCGGCAGAACTGTATATCCTTATTGTGGAAACTGTTCTTTTCTTTACTATGGCGAGGTACTTGACCAGATGGCGCGAAAAGTAACGCCTTGTTTACCTGACTTTGCTGTAATCTCCGATAAGGTTGTATAATTTCTTCTGGGTAGAATCGTCAATAATCCCCTCGTCAAAAATTTTGGAGATATATTCCCTGGCTTCTTTTGTCCCCTGCTTTGAAGCAATGGAGTAAAGTCCGCCTTTGATGGCGCCCCTTACACTATCTGGAAGCTCTTCAACTATCTTGTTTAGCATGTAATTGAATTCTTCCGTCTTTCTCATATCCAGCCTTCTGGATCTCCGGGTTTCAGTATTGTTTCTCTGGGTGTTTACCTTGTTGTAATTACGAGGTTTCCTGTTGAATCTTCTCATTGGTATCTATTGAAGTCAGCGAAGTTATAAAAATGTTATTAGCCTTTGTGTCTCCCGACTCATATTTTTCATTCCCAACGGTTAATGAAAACTGGCAGAGTCTGGAATATCATAACGTTCTGGAGACAACCATCTTGGTTGAAACATGCCATAAATGCGGCCCATAGGACTTTACCACATTCTGGTTCTTGAAATCTATAAGGTAACCCAAATGGCTGGCTTTTTCCTGAATCTTTTGCCAGTGTGTGTTTAAGGAGGATGTATCGCATAGAATATGCATATTTATCAGAGTTCCTTTGTGGCTCATTCTGAGGGCTGCAGAAAGGAAATTCAAGGAGTCAAAGTGGCCCATCAGGATGTAATCAGCACTTACACCGGCCGTGGATAACCTGCAGTCACCTGGCAATGGCACAATTGACTTTCCCAACCTGTTCTTCTCAATATTCTTGACCAGGTAACTGTATGAATTTGGATTTAGTTCACACGCATAGACTTTTCCCCCCTGTGATCCCTTTGCGACTTGAAGAGAAAAATAACCAATTCCAGCAAACATATCCACCACAGTCATATTGTCCAGAGTCTCTCTTGATTCCCTGATTCTTGCATTCACGTTGCCGGGGGAGAACATTACCTTGGTGGGGTCGAAGGAGTAAAAAATGCCGTTTTCTTCATGTACTGTGGTGCCGCCCTCTCCCCATAGCAAAACCACATCTGGTTCTCTTATGGGGGATTCACCAATGCCTCTGTCGAGATAAATACTGCTTGCCTGAAACTCTTCTGCCGCCATACTGTATACTTCTCTTGGAAAAATTGGCATCCTGCTTTCCTTGATGAACAGGGAATCCCCCAGCTTAATGAACTTCTCGGGAAATTTGCTCTTGATTCCCATTTTCTTTAGATTAAGATTGACCCGTTCCACTGGTGGAACTTGCAAATTCCTCCTATGGAAGTTAAGTTTCCCGTTAGAGGCACCTTCAATGGCAACTGCACGTTTCAAAGGTATGTGCACATTTTCCGGATCATTGTTGATTTTCAGGTCCTTCCTGACCATATCGCACTTGAGGAGATATGAAAGGATTCCATTTGCATTCTCTTTGGGTACAGTCAGGCTTTCGCAGATAACCATGCTATTGAAGAACCTCCATAAGCTATCCTTTTTACCAATATAGCAATAGTGTATTTATGCCAGCAATCCGCATTGGAACCCGTCCAAGCAGACTAGCGATAAGACAGGCCGAAATGGTCTCATCACTGCTGAACCTAAATGGTTTCGAAACGGAAATAGTTGCCATAAAATCAACGGGAGATCAAGATAACACAACTCCTCTTTATGAATCAAAGGGAACTGGAGTTTTTGTCGAAGAGATTAACCGGGCTGTAATTGAGAACAGGGTTGATCTGGCTGTTCACAGTGCAAAGGATTTACCGTCATGCCTCCCGGAAGGGCTTGAGGTGTTGGCTGTTTTGCCCCGGGAAGACCCCTCCGACGTGCTTGTTTCTAAAGAGCCCTTAATGAAAATGCCACCTGGTTCTGTCATAGGCACCTCCAGCATGAGAAGAATCAGGGAACTTAACATGGTAAGGGGGGATCTCAAAACTGCCAATATCAGAGGCAATCTCGATACAAGGCTAAACAAGCAATTGACGGGGGAATATGACGGAATAATTGTTGCAAAGGCGGGTTTGAAGAGGCTTGAGCTAAAGGCGGACATGCATGATCTCAATACAGATGACTTCCTGCCTGCACCGAACCAGGGAATCATTGCAGTTGTTGGGATGCCTGATTCATCCTTTATCTTGGCCACTGCTAAAATTAACCACTCTGAAACCATGGAGATTTATAACGTTGAGAGGCACATCGTCCGTTCCCTGAATTTGGGCTGTTCAATGCCTGTGGGCATCCTCTGCACTAAAACTGATATCGGATTCAATGTCAAATGCAGGTTCTATTCAAGTTTTATAAGGGAGTTCAAGGAATTCAGGCTCAGCTTCTCAAATTTGGAAGCGGTGGAAGAGCTAATTAACAATATAAAGGACAAGGTGCCCGCATCATACGGGTACAGCTTCAGGGAAGGCAGATGAGAAGTAAGATAATAGTTACAAGACCGGAAGAAAAATCACCAGTGGCTTATTCGGGGAAATGCTTTGAAACTTTGAACATCCCGGTTACAAGGCTGGTGAGAAACCGTAATGTAGATACTGCAAAAATCACGGCTTTCATGCCAACTATTTGCGTATTCACCAGCTCCAGGGGAGCAGAAATTTTCCTTGAACTTTTCACTTCCGGGACAATTTCAGAAGCAAAAGTCGTTGCCATAGGGGATAAGACTTCCAGCACCCTTTCTGCAATGTACCATGGAGTATTAGTGCCGGAAGAGAAGACTTCAAGGGGAGTCAACTGCCTCTTGAATAACATTGTCAAAGAAGGGGACAGAATAGTACTGTTCTCGAGCGCAAAGACGAATAGGGTCATCCTCAGGCATTTAGAGGAAAGAAAATGGAACCACCTGTCCGTGGAACTTTATGATGCTGAGACTCTGGACATTGATCCTGTTTCGCAGGAACTTGCAAAAAGCAATTGTTTCGGCATCCTGGTGACCTCTTCCATGGAGGCAACTGCCATATTCGGCCAGCGGAATTCCAAAAGTCTCACCGAATCTGATGTGGCTGGAAAGCGGGTTTTCGCCATAGGGGAAACTACTGCAAATGCCCTGAGGGAACTTGGAATTAAAGTGTCTGAACCTGTCGGAAAATCAGATATTAAGGCACTCCTGATAGAAATAGAAAGAGTTTACTGCAACTAAAATAGCGGGGAATGGATTTGAACCATTGATCTACGGGTTATGAGCCCGTCGGGATCTCCTAACTACCCCACCCCGCTTCGCTCCAATATTGTAGCAGCCAATATAATACTTCGCGATTGGGATTTACCCGAAGGATTCTTCAATGCGCTTCAGCCTGAGTTCCCTCGCGTTCTTTTCCAGGAAGGTGTAAACTGTTCTCTGTTTGCTCCCGTTTATGAGCATATTCATTGCTTCCTTGGCGTATTCAACAGCCACATAGTCTCCGATAATTGAAACGGTATCCCCGTATATGGAAATATGAGTTGAAGTCAACTCCTCAACCACTTTCCTTGTCTTTCCTCCGGTGCCAATAAGTCTTGCCCTGATCTGCTCCATCCTTCGCGATCCGGGCTTGGCAAAATCCCTGAGTGATATGACAATAAGCTGGTGATTTTCCTCATAAAGCAGTGAAGCGTTGAACGGGCTGAATCCACGGCCAATGGCATGGATGATGCTTGCCGTGATGTTTGCCTTCAAGGGGTCTCCCCTCTGGATAATGGTAACGTCACCTGTGTCTGATTGGATAGAGAGTCTAACTTCACCCACTGCCTCTATCTGTTTCTTCGATTCCCCTTCCTTCCCAATGATCACTGCTACGCGTTCCCTTGGTACCCTGACCTGGAAAGAGTGCCCCTCAGATCGTTCTGCCATTAATCTTTCACCTTCCATTAGCGACCATGTCTAATAAATTTATTCTGCAACAGAGCCACCTTTAACCGTCCTTAACAGATCCTCAAAGTTGCATTTTATGCCCTTGGATGAAAAGAATCTGACCACATTTCTGATATCCCTCTCAAGGAAGTAATCAGCAGCAGGGTGGCCTCTGTCTACTGCCTGGCCAACGTCCACAAAATAAGCCTTTCTTCTGTGGTAGAGAAGGTTGTACTCGCTCATATCCGCGTGAACCAACTTTGCTTTCCTGTACATTGTTCCCATGTCTTCCACAACCTGATTATAAATGGAACTGAAATCCACGTCCACTTCCTTTAACATTGGCGCAGGGGCAACCTTTGTCCCCACATATGACATCAGCAGGAGGTTCTTGTGGAATGCAATGGGCCTGGGGCAGGGAATCCCGTACCTCTTCAGTTGCTTCAGGTTGGTGAACTCCTTCTTTGCCCAGATATTCACTATATTGGAGCGGTGAATCCTTTCTTTGGAAAACCGATAATCGCCCTCAATGTACCTCCAGATGTTTCCAAACCTTAGTGTAGAAAGTTTGTAAACCTTTATGACAACCGGTTTTCCTTTACTGTATGCCTTGAAAACAACTGATTCCTTTCCTGAAGATATTGGGAAATCTATATAATCAATGGAATTTCTGCTCATGAACTCGTACAGTGCTTTGAGAGTTCTGCCATCAAATACAAGGTCTGCAGTTTTCCTGTCGAGATTGACATGGTA
>JAJZZZ010000096.1 GCA_021797265.1 Thermoplasmata archaeon | reverse complement strand
CGTAACACGATGCCGGAAAATAAATATAAACGCCATCATAACCCCAGTTTCTGGTGCCGAAGAACTGAGCTACCGGCATTATCTCAACAGTATTTATTCCAAGATCAATGAGATGATCAGCAATATGACTTATACCAGAATAGTTACCAGACGGGCTTAATGTTCCAACATGGCATTCATAGATCACCATGTCCTTGAGATCAATCCCTTTCCAATCACTGTCCAGTGACCTGAAATTATCAGTGTCTATAAACTGGCTGAGACCATTGATGCCGGATGGCATGAATCTTCCAGCAGGGTCAGGGAAAGGCCCTTCCCCATCAAGAATGAAACCGTAGAGGGAACCAGTTCTGTTTCCGCTTAGGGACACCTCCCAGAATTCCTCTCCGTCTCTTTCCATTTTTACCTTGGTTCCGTCGATATTCAGAAATACTTCCCTGGCTGTAGGTGCCCATACTCGAAATGAGGTCTCATGATCCAGTATGGCTGGCCCGAAACTGTATCTTCTTTTCCTGCTTGTAATGCTCATTCCAGTGACATCTCCTCCTCAGGTTTCCCAAGTAAGATGTCCACAGGAAACCCGCCCATCAGATCCTTCAGGTAAATGATTTTTCTAGGTATGGTAACTTTCCTCCCACTAATCAGGCTCTTATATTGTCCACCGAGATTTCCAAAGTCAGTTCTCATATCATCCCAAAGCTGGCTGAAATCCATGGTTTCATCCTGAATAACTGCCCCTGTGTGTAGCGGCAAAATAACTATGATCGCATAGTCGCCGAATCTTCTGGCGTAAACTAGAGTATCATCCGCCCTGAGTCCGGAAGGGATAACCGGAACATATGAACCAAAGCGGAACAGATCTGGCATATTTTTCCTGAGGTTCAGAATTTTCTGGATCAGATAGAGCTTGAGAAAAGGGAATCCAATGTCGGCGAGTTTGGCGGTAAAATCTTCAAGGCTGTATGCATCAGGAAGAGAATCGAGTTTAATTGACAGATCTTCATGGTCAACAGGCCTCCTGTTGTCCGGATCCACGAAGCTGTAGTCCCAGCCCTCTGAACCCCTGTAAATGTCAGGGAAACCTGGAACTGTAAGCTTAAGGATCGTTTGCGCAACAGAATTCAGATATCCCGGTATTGAAATTCTCTTCTGGAATGATTCCATATCAGAGAGGAACTGTCCATTCTTTGACTCATCAAGTATGTCCGAAAGAAATGTCTCAAAATTGGATTCATATTCAAGGTCGGGCTCATACCACTCTGTTGTTCTTCCACCTTCACGAATTATTTTCCTGAGATAGTCATGCAGCCTTTTCACATATTCAGAATCACTGGAAGAGCCCGGAGGGGAACCTGCGAGGACCTGATATATGAGATACTCCTGATTCTCCACGGGGCACCTTACACCATGGTAAACCCTCAGAAAACGGGAGTTCATTCTCATCCATCTCCTTACTGAATAGTTCCAGAATTCAGGGTTATCCTGGATTGCATTAATCCTTGCCCTTAGATCCTCTCCGAACTTTGTGTCATGGGTTGAGGTAAGGTTCATGCTGTCAGGAATCTGGGACATTCTTATCTGTATGCTTTCATGAAACTCATCTGGGGATATGTAATCAACAAAGGGATCGTTACCAACCTCATTTCTTGATATTAACGGATTATGAACATAAAAAAGCCTGTCTTCAATGGATTTTGCATAGAAGGCAGGCTCATACTGCTGCATTCTGACCCTTGGATCCCTTTCCTTGATTGTGCCATGTTCCATTAGGTATTTCGACAATGCATCAAAACAAGTTTCTCTGGAACCCAGGTTCATTGAGGACTTCCTTAATGCAGACCTTATTACCTCTATGTCCTTTTCCCATTGTCTCCCCTTCCTTAGGTATGTTCTGTAAACCGGCATCTGGATGATGTACTCCCTTAAGCTGCGGAAGAGAGACTTGAAAGTTATATCATGCCCATAATCTCTTCTCTTTATATCCTCATAGATCTGAGAAGTTATGTTGATGAGATCTCCATAGAGTTCCCTGTCAAGGATTCCTTCCTTTGATTCCCTGACTATTTCTTCAGAACCCCTGGCTGTGCTGACAAGAGAACTGTAAATCTTATTCATTGCAATTGAACTTTCCCTGTCCGACTGGAGAGCGTTGCAAAGGAAGAGAAAATCATAGCCTGTCGTTCCTTCAATTGGCCATTTCTGGTTTATGGATTCTTTGTAAGACAGTACTTTTTCCACTATAACAATGAGATCAGGGAATCTCCTGCGCAATTCCATCAGATACTGATATGGATCATATATTCCGTCAATGTGGTCAAGCCTGACCCCGTCAATGAGCCCCTCACTTATGAGTGAATAGAGTTTCCCAGATATGAAATGTATATTTTCAGTGTCAGAAGAGTTGATAGTAATCAGGCCATTCACGTTGAAAAAACGCCTGTAATTGACCTCATGGTTCGTGCTTCTCCAGTTTCTCAGTGTGTAATTCTGAGAATCCAGGAGTTCCATCTTCTGAATATCAGTAATATCAATCTCCTGTTCCACATCCAAAGTTTTCGATGATTTTTCTCCACTTTGGCCTATACTGCTGCCATTAAGCATATTGTTTAGCAACTCAATAGAACCGGCTGATAGTGGAAGGCGGTGGTCGTAGTACTTTAAAGCATATCTGTCTCCCTTCCTCACAAGAGATATCTTTTCCAATTCTCTCACATAGTCGTCTGAGAGTATGGGGCAAACTATCTTCCCATTGAAAAATGGACTGTCCCAGTCTATATCAAAAAGATTTCTGTACTCAGATAGGCGGCCTTTTTCCAGAATGTCATAAAGATACACATTCTCAGTGGAAAATGCCATGTGGTTCGGGACAAAATCCTGGATCCATCCGATTCCGTTATCCATAAGGCTCTTGCGAAGTCTTCGGAAACCGTCCTCGCCGCCAAGCTCATGGTTAATCACATCAGGATTTACCACATCATATCCATGAGTGCTGCCTTTCGTTGCTTTCATTATGGGGGATGCGTAAACATGGCTTATGCCGAGCCTTGAAAGATAAGGTATTGTCTTTTCGGCATCTTCGAATGTGAATTTCTCGGAAAACTGGAATCTGTATGTCGCCGAAGGTACTTTCAAATTTGTCCCATCTTTAATGGTATCCCATATTTATCTCTTGGCAATAGGGTTTCCCTAAGGGATATTTTACATACTATGGAAAACAAATTAAATTTGCACTCAATAAGGGAAAGTGTCTTCAAGCGCTGACCCGTCAATTCTTGTTGAGAACCTTGTCAAGTCTTACGACGGCAGAAAAAATGCTGTGGATGGCCTCAGCTTCAGTGTTGACAGGGGAGAGATATATGGTCTACTTGGTAAAAACGGGGCGGGAAAGAGCACAACTATAAAGGTTCTGACAACTCTGGTCCCTCCTACCTCCGGAAGAGTTTCCATATCAGGTATAGATGTGGTAAAGAAACCGAACCTCATAAGAAAGATCATAGGGGTGGTTCAGCAGGAGGAGGCCTTTGACTTTACCACTGTTGAACAGAATTTCAAAATATACGGCATGCTATGGGAAGTGCCCAGGGAGACAGTTAAGGCAAG
The DNA here is from genome assembly GCA_021797265.1 of Thermoplasmata archaeon. The sequence goes on along the minus strand of JAJZZZ010000096.1, from coordinate 1,861 downwards.
GACCGAGGAACTCATTGAACTTTTTAATCTTACGGAAGTTAGGAGGAAGAGGGTCTTTGAACTTTCCGGAGGACAGAAGAAAAGGCTCCAGGTTGCCAGAGAATTCATTCATGATATGGAAGTGCTCTTTCTTGATGAGCCGACTGTGGGTATGGACCCAATAATGAGGAGGTCAGTTCTGGATTTCATTTCTAACAAGGCAAAAAATGGCCTGACAATACTCTTTACCACCCAGATTCTTGAAGAGGCTGACTATATATGCAGGCGGGTGGGGATTATTGACCGTGGAAAGCTGGTGGCTGAGGGCAGCTCGGATGAACTAAAGAACAGATACGGCGCCTCAAAGAAGCTTTCAGTCAGAACTTCCAGAGATCTGAGTGAGTCAGAAATAAGTGAATTCAATGGGCTTATGAGCTCCATAGAGGACGTTGATGATTTCAGCGTTGGAAGAAACGAGATATGGGCAATGGGAAAACAGATGAACAGAGTAATGAATGAAGTCATGAGAAAGATGGCTGCCATGTCGATTGATGTGGAACAGGTGAACATGGATACACCCTCCCTTGATGATGTTTTCCTGGATGTGGTAAAAAGATGAGGATACCCGCATTCATCAGGCTTACCATAAGGAATGTACGGGTTAACACAGATCCGGGCACAATGCTTTTCATGCTTGGTCTGCCGGCACTGTATCTTGTGGTTCTTGGTATAATGTTTCAGGGAATTATTCCCTCGATTGACATAAACAGTTCTTCCATTTCATATACAAAGTTCCTTGCGCCCGGAATTGTTGGAATGCAGGCATTTACGGCCGGAAACATTGGCGGCGGAATGCTCTGGTCTGACAGAAGGTGGGGGATGTTCGAACAGCTCCTGGTAGGACCTTTCAGGCGATCGGAATACCTTTTGGGAATCATGGTTGTTTCCATAATATTCTCATTAGGAGGCAGTGCTATTATGATCGCCCTGGCAATATCCATATCCGGATCATTTGCCTTCACCGCAGTGTCTGCAGGGTATCTTATCCTGATCCTCGTTGCAGGGACAATATTCTTCTCATGCCTTTTCCTCATAATATCAATTGTTGTAAGGACTATGCAGGCCTATAACACAATTACTATTTTTCTCTTTTTCACCCTTGATTTTGCCAGCACTGCATTCTACCCCCTGACATCAAAGACACCGCTTGCACTGAGGGCAGTCTCGGATATCAATCCCCTGAGCTATGTTGCAAACGTTGTAAGGGATGCAATGGTTTATGGGGTATCCGCACAGACAGGATATCAGACCCTGATTGTATTGCTCCTTATGTTCGTGTTCTTCGGAATATCGCTATATCTTTACAGAAATGTGCAGACAGGCCTCTGAAATGCATTGCAAAGGATGAACGTACATTAGTGGAATCCACAACTGACAACTGGGCCAGAGATTATGCGGCATATTCAGGCGAAGGATAGAAGATCGTTGTGATGGAAGTTCCTGTGGAGGATGTAAGCACCCCCAAACTTCCAATACATGAGATGCCATATTCAAGGCTGCAACATCTCTTTAGGTGGGAAAATCCAGGAGTCATATTCAAATCATATTCTAAACGCTCTTCTGTCCCGGTTGGACTCTCTTTGGATTTTACTTCAGGGCTAATTCCGGTGCATACCTCGATGGGTTGCCTAGGGAGGAGAAATCAGAGTGAAACAGATGGCGAATAGAAAATATTGAACTTGTTATGAATAATGAAAATTTGCCGATAATCGATGTTTCATCGGGATTGTGCTGATACGTATACAATGGAATGAAAAAGAAGAAGATTGGAGACCATTCCCTGTTAGGGGGAAAAAAAAGATATCCAGGTCAAATCTTGGTA
>JAJZZZ010000095.1 GCA_021797265.1 Thermoplasmata archaeon | reverse complement strand
TTCGCTGGGACTTCTCAATGGATGGTTTGTGAACCTTGCTGTTGCCAATGTTCTGTTGGTCGCTGGCTTAGCGCTCTCCGCGGAAACATGGTCAAGAGCCAAAGCAGGAGCAAAGGATATCATCCAGGACTGAATTGTTATCCTCCCCTTCCCGGCCCATCCCATTATTTCAATTAATTTATTTCAGCCAGGGCGATTCTGTTCCCCAGTACATAAACTAGATATGCCCCCGAGTAAATCAGGGCGCCCTTGAATTGAGGCGGAGTCAGTGGGTATGATGTGCCTGTCTGGGCATTAAGAAGAATATGATAATTCACTTTCAGCTGCACTTTCCCGGTTATATTATTGATTAGAAGTATCTCTGAACTTGATTGGCCCAAAGCAGTAACAATAATGTTTCCATTGCTGGAATCTGTATGCTTCAGGACCGATGCATATGAACCGGTGGGAAGGGAGTGGCTCCATAAAACAGTGCCATTGGAACTGACTGCCTGAATTCGTTGAAAGGATAGGCTTGCAGGTGTGCTTCCGCCAATGAAAACCCCATATGGATAGGCATTTGTTATGACGTAGAATATCCCCGCACCATTTGTTTCAGCAAAATACCGGTAACTGACATTGTTGTAGGGCGACTGCGTGATATTGAAGAGATTTGCACTGGAACCACCGTTTACCGAAACTTCACTCACATTTAAGTAACTGGAACTTGAATTGAAATAATACAGTTCCTGCCCATTGAAATCCATTGCCTCTCCAGGCATATTCAACCTGACCATACCATCCGAGCCGTATACCAACGCAATTCCAAGTGTATTTATGCAATATGCGATTTTTTGCCCTGAAACGTAGACACTTTCCGCTGTCGTTCCCCATCCATTGACCTGTGGAATTATGGTAGAGTTATAGTTCAGGAGTGCCGGGCCATTATTGCCTATTACGTACTCATAGACTTCAAGAGAATTGTTGTGCCCTTGCGGTGTGGAAAATGTATTGTTCAAAAACCCAAGGTAAAGAGTTTTGCCAATCATGTTCATAGTGAAGCCTATGGTTGAGTATGTTCCCTGCTGAAAGGGCGCCAATTCATAAGAGTTCAGAATATTGCCTGTTGTAGCATTCATCTCTATAAGTTCAAAACTGTTGAAGGCGTTGTTGAACGTTTCAAAGGTACTGCCGTTAAATGCCATGAGGTACACAGTATTGTTGTAATAATGCAGCAGGGGGCCGTAATGGGAAGGCTCCATCAGTGTCTCTGGAGAACCAGTAATATTCTGTGTGCTGCTTGACCATTCCTGTGCGCCGGCTGTCAGATTGAACCTGTAAACACTGTAATAGTATGAATTAGCGGTAAAATTAGTGTGGGCAGTGAGCACATATAAAGAGCCATTGGCAATTTGCGATGAAAGAACATTCCCGGAAACACCACCTGTCCATCTGTTCTGAAGCGGAGTGTAAAGGTAAGTCTCCGCCAGGAGGAGCGATGAAGAAAAAACGATTGCAGCAAGAAGAAATGCGATCCCGGCTCTTCTTTTCACTTTAATATAAATTAATCAAACAATAAAAAATTGCCCATGTGAAAAATGAATTTATTCAGTTTAGCTTACAGCCTTAAAGTAGATTCAAAGCTGAAAATATCGGTTCGCACCAACGATTCAAAGGAACTCGGTACTATACTTTTAACAAAAAATTTAGGAGGAAATTCCCAAACAAGGAAAAGAAGGGGCTGGTTTGGGCCAGGCTTCAACGGAAGCTTTTTCCTTGGGAACTGGAGCACTGTATTCCTCCTGATTGCGGGCAGCCTTTCTATCGGCAGAGACCAACGGGGAGCACCTCAAGTTCTAAATTTTATTTTTCTAATTTTCAATAACTTCTAGCTCGTTTACAGATCAAGCAGGTTGTCAAGGCCCCTTGTCAGGCCAACCATCCCATTTACTTTCCTAACTGCAAGAAACGTGCCCTCTATGTAAGGGGCAGCCCCGCTTCCACCGTCATACTTCAATATCAGCCTTTCGTCGGGTTTCCCGTATATTACCTCGGCCCCAATTACATGCCCGGGCAGCCTTATCGAGTGAATCTGGTTGCCGTTGAGAGTCAAGCCTCTGCTCTCTTTTGGCCCGATTATCTTTTCCGGTGGGACTTCAAACTTAGGATTTCCTGCTTTGGAAAGCCTGTATGCCAGTTCCCTTGCCGTACCACTGGGTGCATCAGGTTTTCCGTCAGATGCGTAATCCAAAATTTCCCAGCTTGGCATGTACCTGGCGGCCATCGTGGCAAAACGGAGAAGAAGTGCTGCTGAAATGGCAAAATTTCCCGCTGCTACCACCCCAACTTTGCTGATCTTGCTAGCTTCATCTATTTCCCGATAATCGCCATCTGTAAGGCCGGAACTCCCTACAACGCAATGAACGCCTTTTTTTACCGCAGCCAAAATGTTGTCTTTCACAGCCTCTGGAGAAGTATAGTCGATCAACACGTCTGTTTTCACTTTCAGGGCTTGCTCGACTGATCCTGAGATTGTAAGTTTATGGGTCAAGTTCCCAGTTACATCCGAGAGGGGCTTTTCTGCGTATTTTCTAGAGACGGCCCCCACCAGTTCCATATCGTCTGATTCTATGATAGCTGGAACCAATGCCCTTCCTGCCCACCCTGAAACCCCGGACATGCAGACTTTCAATCTATCCATGTGCATTCAATATCCAACTTATGATGAATATGTTTCGCCATACCCGTGATGTCGAAGAACCAGAAGCCATAGAATTTCTTATAATTCATCAGTAGAGTTAATAAATTGAAGTGTGCCCTTGTGGCAATTGCGGATAAGGGCCAACTGCATACGAAGAAATAAACCTGATACACAGAGCCTTGTGACCTCCTCCCATGAATAAATCCATGGGCTTCCTGCTTCTAAGGCTGCTGGCGGAGTCTCCACAGGCTTGAATTCCCCTCGGCCCGAAGGTACTGTGTTCTCCATGCTCAGCCATCTGACTTTACGGATGCAGGCACGCATGGAGCAATATGCGATCCGACCACTTTCACTTATGTCTGCCAGCGAACAGCAGATTATCTGCAATCGCCTAATAAATTTTGGTTCGCTCCCATCCCACCCCTGAAGGATGTGGGATTTCCCGCTCACGATGTTAAAATATAATTCATTGCAGATTTCTGACTGCATTTTGGAAGAATATGATAAACAACTTTCCTTAACTTCTGATTTAAAATATAGGAATTTGCATTTTAAAGGATGCGGGCGCCGGGATTTGAACCCGGGTCAAGAGCTTGGGAAGCTCCTGTGATAACCTCTACACTACGCCCGCTCAACTGTCTGTCTGCCAACCTGTAGCAGTTATGTCAATAAAAAAATTTGGAGATGGTCAATACCATCCTCTGTACTTCATCGCGTCGGCCACTCTCTTTACAGAAACCGTGTAGGCTGCTGTCCTGGGGTCTACATTGTATGCCTTTGAGGCCGCCAGTACCGCGTGAGTGGCTTCTGTCATTTTCTGGTCAAGTTTCTGGTGAACCTCTTCCTCTGTCCAGTAGTAACCTTCCTGGTTCTGCACCCACTCGAAGTAAGATACGGTAACTCCTCCTGCATTGGAGAGGAAGTCTGGTAGAACCAGGACATTGTTCTTGTGGAAGATCTCATCAGCATCAGGGGTTGTGGGGCCATTTGCCAGCTCCATTATGACTTTTGCCTTAATCTTGCCTGCATTGTCCGCCCTGAGCTGGTTCTCGATAGCAGCAGGTATGAGAATATCCACTCCCAGTTCAAGAAGATCCTCATTGGTAATGTTTTTTGCACCCGGAAAATTCTGGACCGTGCCAGTTTTCTTCTTGTGCTCAAGTAGCTTATTGTAATCTATTCCGGATTCTAGATATATTCCACCCTTTGTGTCAGAAACTGCAACGACCTTTGTCTTGTACATTTCGGTTATGAGTTTAAGTGCAAACTGGCCTGCATTTCCAAATCCCTGTATAGCTGCTTTGGCTTTTCCAAGGTCCATATTCAGTGTTTTGGCTGCTTCCCTGAGTACAAACATTCCACCTCTAGCTGTGGCGTCTCCTCTTCCAAGTGAACCCCAGTTTTCAATTGGTTTTCCGGTTATGACACCTGGTGCAGCTCTCCTGACTATGGTTTCGTATTCATCCATCATCCAGGCCATAATCTGTGGTGTTGTGTAAACATCCGGAGCGGGGACATCTATCTCTGGGCCAATGAAATCTGCAACAGCCCTGATGTATCCTCTGCTGAGTCTCTCCAATTCGCCTTCACTCATTGATTTTGGATCGCAAATAATGCCGCCTTTTCCTCCACCGAGTGGAAGGTTTGTTATAGCGGTCTTCCAGGTCATCCAAGCAGAAAGTGCCTTCACGGTTGAAAGCGTTTCAGCTGGGTGGAATCTGATTCCTCCCTTGGCTGGCCCACGGGCATTATTATACCTTACTCTGAATCCTTTGAATACCTTTGTTTCTCCGTCGTCCATCCTTATAGGTATGCTAACCTCAAGGATTGCCTTGGGAGAGCTCAATAAGGAGAGAGCTTGCTTGTCCAATTTCATAACTTTGGCAGCCTTGTTAAGCTGTTCCAATGCTATTTCGAATGGATCCAAATTTTCCGGCATTTTGTCACCTTATGTCTTCAATTAAGACCGTTGGAGATGTCCGTGGAGTAATTGAATCTTTCACGTGAATATTTCGCGTGTTTCCCTATATCACGGGTCACATTTCAATGAAAGATTTATAGCGAGACTCAAGGTACACTCATATGGATGAGACGGGAGTGCATTCCTCTTACCGATGGTTCATGTTCTTTGGTATTATTGGACCAGTAATTGCAATTGGACTTGTTGTGGTTGACATTCTTCTGTCACCATGGTTTAACTGGAGAACCAGCGCTCTAAGCGATTTGGGTGTTAACAATTATTCATACCTGTTCAATGGGGGCTTAGTTTTTGAGGCCCTGGCCAACCTCATCTTCATCATTGGTCTTCGTAAAATGAAACTGGCCAGTATTCCTGTTTCTGCAATGCTGATAATATCGGGATTATCCCTTGGTCTAGTTGGGATATTCACCGAACATCATGAACCATTCCACCTGATTTTTGCACTTGTATATTTCATTCTTTTCCCAATTGGGATAATTTTGTTCTGTACAACCAGGGGAACACTTGAAAACAGCTATAAGAGGACATTGGGGATTATAACCTCCATTATAGGGCTGATTTTCATCATCGCCGGAATATTGGAGGATTTCGGCGTTATCAGTACTTATCTTGGTTTGGGCTTCTATGAATTTGTTGAGGCAGTTATGCTCGGCATCTGGCCTGTTTACACCGGGTTCGTGTTCCTGAGAAAGTAGGTGCCTACAAATGGAGAGAGGAAAAGCCTTAATTATGTTCCATTTAATTATCTCTGGCTTAGTTGAATCTATTGGTGTAAATTATGCTGCGACTTACAATATCAGTTAAAAATCTCAAAGAAATTGCAGATCTTCTGAACACTGT